>NZ_JOJF01000019.1:0-210509 GCF_000720265.1 Nocardia sp. NRRL WC-3656
CGTCAAGGGCGAGAACATTCCCGAGCCGGGTATCCCGGAATCGTTCAAGGTTCTGCTCAAGGAACTGCAGTCGCTGTGCCTCAACGTCGAAGTGCTGTCCTCCGACGGCGCTGCGATCGAGATGCGCGACGGTGACGACGAGGACCTCGAGCGTGCCGCGGCGAACCTCGGCATCAACCTGTCCCGCAACGAGGCTGCGACGGTCGACGACCTCGCACAGTGAGCCGATCGGTCCCGGCGCCCGCATTGGGCGCCGGGGCATAGTTTCCCGCTCCGCGGAAGTGGCAGCGGTCCGCTCCGGCGGAAGAACTAGCGAACTTTGCTCGATACTGAACCCGAACAGGGGAAAGGAAGTTACGTGCTAGACGTCAACTTCTTCGATGAACTCCGGATCGGCCTGGCTACCGCCGAAGACATTCGCAACTGGTCTTTCGGTGAGGTCAAGAAGCCGGAGACCATCAACTACCGCACGCTCAAGCCGGAGAAGGACGGCTTGTTCTGCGAGAAGATCTTCGGTCCCACCCGGGACTGGGAGTGCTACTGCGGCAAGTACAAGCGCGTGCGCTTCAAGGGCATCATCTGTGAGCGCTGTGGCGTCGAGGTGACTCGCGCCAAGGTGCGTCGCGAGCGGATGGGACACATCGAGCTGGCCGCGCCGGTCACCCACATCTGGTACTTCAAGGGTGTGCCGAGCCGCCTCGGCTACCTGCTGGACCTGGCGCCGAAGGATCTCGAGAAGATCATCTACTTCGCCGCCTACGTCATCACCGCCGTCGACGAGGATCTGCGCCACAACGAGCTGTCCACGCTCGAGGCGGAGATGGAGGTCGAGAAGAAGGCGATCGCCGACCAGCGCGATGCCGACCTGGAGGCCCGCGCCCAGAAGCTCGAGGCCGACCTGGCCGAGCTCGAGGCCGAGGGTGCCAAGTCCGACGTCCGCCGCAAGGTCAAGGACGGCGGCGAGCGTGAGATGCGCCAGCTGCGCGACCGTTCCCAGCGCGAGCTGGACCGGCTCGACGAGATCTGGACCACCTTCACCAAGCTGGCTCCCAAGCAGCTGATCGTGGACGAGGTTCTCTACCGCGAGCTGCAGGACCGCTACGGCGAGTACTTCACCGGCGCGATGGGTGCCGAAGCCATCCAGAAGCTGATGGAGAACTTCGACATCGACGCCGAGGCCGAGAACCTGCGCGAAACCATTCGCACCGGTAAGGGCCAGAAGAAGCTGCGCGCGCTCAAGCGCCTGAAGGTCGTCGCGGCCTTCCAGGCCAACGGCAACTCGCCGATGGGCATGGTTCTCGACGCCGTTCCGGTGATCCCGCCGGAGCTGCGCCCGATGGTTCAGCTCGACGGTGGCCGCTTCGCCACCTCCGACCTGAACGACCTGTACCGTCGCGTGATCAACCGCAACAACCGCCTCAAGCGACTGATCGACCTCGGCGCCCCCGAGATCATCGTCAACAACGAGAAGCGGATGCTGCAGGAGTCCGTGGACGCGCTGTTCGACAACGGCCGTCGCGGTCGCCCGGTGACCGGCCCCGGTAACCGCCCGCTGAAGTCCCTGAGCGATCTGCTCAAGGGTAAGCAGGGTCGTTTCCGTCAGAACCTGCTCGGTAAGCGCGTCGACTACTCCGGCCGTTCGGTCATCGTCGTCGGTCCGCAGCTGAAGCTGCACCAGTGTGGTCTGCCCAAGCTGATGGCGCTGGAACTGTTCAAGCCGTTCGTGATGAAGCGTCTGGTCGACCTGAACCACGCGCAGAACATCAAGTCCGCCAAGCGGATGGTCGAGCGGCAGCGTGCCCAGGTGTGGGACGTCCTCGAAGAGGTCATCGCCGAGCACCCGGTCATGCTGAACCGTGCGCCCACGCTGCACCGCCTGGGTATCCAGGCCTTCGAGCCGCTGCTGGTCGAAGGTAAGGCCATCCAGCTGCACCCGCTGGTCTGTGAGGCCTTCAACGCCGACTTCGACGGTGACCAGATGGCCGTGCACCTGCCGCTGTCGGCGGAGGCGCAGGCCGAGGCCCGCATCCTGATGCTGTCGTCGAACAACATCCTGTCTCCGGCGTCCGGCCGCCCGCTGGCCATGCCGCGTCTGGACATGGTGACCGGTCTGTACTACCTGACCCGCCTGGAAGAGGGCGCCAAGGGCGAGTACCGGCCTGCCACCGCGGATGCTCCCGAGCACGGCGTCTACGCGTCGCCGGCCGAGGCCCAGATGGCCGTCGACCGCGGCGAACTGACGGTTCGCTCGCTGATCAAGGTGCGTCTCACCGAGCAGCGTCCGCCGAAGGATGTCGAGGCGGAGCTGTTCCCCGAGGGCTGGCGGCGCGGCGACGCGTGGCTGTGTGAAACCACCCTGGGCCGGGTCATCTTCAACGAGCTGCTGCCCGCCGACTACGCGTTCATCAACGAGCAGATGCCGAAGAAGCGGCAGGCGACGATCATCAACGATCTCGCCGAGCGCTACCCGATGATCGTGGTCGCGCAGACCGTCGACAAGCTCAAGGACGCCGGCTTCTACTGGGCCACGCGTTCGGGTGTCACCGTCTCCATGTCGGACGTTCTCGTTCCGCCGGAGAAGGCCGAGATCATGGAGCGCTACGAGGCGCAGTCCGACCAGATCGAGAAGAAGTACCAGCGTGGTGCTCTCGACCACCAGGAGCGCAACAACGCCCTGGTCAAGATCTGGCAGGAAGCGACCGAAGAGGTCGGTAAGGCGCTGCGTGCGCACTACCCGGCCGACAACCCGATCATCACGATCGTCGATTCGGGCGCCACGGGTAACTTCACCCAGACTCGTACCCTCGCGGGCATGAAGGGTCTGGTGACCAACCCGAAGGGTGAGTTCATTCCGCGGCCGATCAAGTCCTCGTTCCGTGAGGGCCTGACCGTTCTGGAGTACTTCATCAACACCCACGGTGCGCGAAAGGGTCTGGCCGACACCGCGCTTCGTACCGCCGACTCGGGTTACCTGACCCGTCGTCTGGTGGACGTGTCGCAGGACGTCATCGTGCGCGAGACCGACTGTGGCACCGAGCGCGGCATCCTCGTCGCGATCGCCGAGAAGCAGCCCGACGGCCTGCTCATCCGCGATCCGCACGTGGAGACCAGCACCTACGCCCGGACGCTGGCCGCCGACGCGGTCGACGCCAACGGCAACGTCATCGTGGAAAAGGGTCACGACCTCGGCGACCCCGCCATCGAGGCGCTGCTCGAGGCCGGCATCACCGACGTCAAGGTCCGCTCGGTGCTCACCTGCACCACCGGCACCGGCGTGTGTGCGACCTGCTACGGCCGCTCGATGGCGACCGGCAAGCTGGTCGACATCGGTGAGGCCGTCGGTATCGTCGCCGCCCAGTCCATCGGTGAGCCCGGTACCCAGCTGACCATGCGTACCTTCCACCAGGGTGGTGTCGCGGGTGACGACATCACCGGCGGTCTGCCCCGTGTGCAGGAGCTGTTCGAGGCTCGTGTGCCCAAGGGCAAGGCGCCGATCGCGGAGGTCTCGGGCCGGGTGCGGCTCGAGGACGACGACCGCTTCTACAAGATCACGATCATTCCGGACGACGGTTCGGACGAGGTGGTCTACGACAAGCTGTCGAAGCGTCAGCGTCTGCGGGTGTTCAAGCACGAGGACGGCTCCGAGCGTCTGCTCGCCGACGGCGACCACGTCGAGGTCGGCCAGCAGCTGCTGGAGGGCTCGGCCGATCCGCACGAGGTGCTGCGCGTGATGGGCCCGCGTCAGGTGCAGATCCACCTGGTCCACGAGGTCCAGGAGGTCTACCGGTCGCAGGGTGTATCCATCCACGACAAGCACATCGAGGTCATCGTTCGCCAGATGCTGCGCCGCGTGACCATCATCGACTCGGGTGCGACGGAGTTCCTGCCCGGTTCGCTGGTGGAGCGTTCGGAGTTCGAGGCGTCCAACCGCCGCGTCGTCGCCGAGGGTGGCGAGCCCGCGTCGGGTCGCCCGGTGCTGATGGGTATCACCAAGGCGTCGCTGGCCACCGATTCGTGGCTGTCGGCGGCCTCCTTCCAGGAGACGACTCGTGTCTTGACGGACGCGGCGATCAACTGCCGCTCCGACAAGCTGATCGGCCTGAAGGAGAACGTGATCATCGGTAAGTTGATCCCGGCCGGTACCGGTATCAACCGCTACCGCAACATCCAGGTGCAACCGACCGAAGAGGCCCGTGCCGCGGCGTACGCGGTGCCGTCCTACGACGACACCTACTACAGCCCGGAGGGCTTCGGCACCACCACCGGTGCCGCGGTCCCGCTGGACGACTACGGTTTCAGCGACTACCGGTAACGCTGCGTAGTAAGGCAATTCGCCCCGCCTCGGTCGATCCGAGGCGGGGCGTTGTCGTTTGCCGACCCCGGAACTCCTCGGCGGTGATGCGCTGGGCCGAGACGGCCGACTGCATCCAAATACTCTCCGGTGCTCGAAGATTCGGCTCCCACGCGGCGGCTTACGACTCGTCGGGTGACGGCCGGCCCGGTGCCTCGTCGCGGGGATCGAGCAAGCGGGTTCGCAGGTGTTCGAGAACCAATTCGAGGGCCCGGCGGGTGGGGTGGCCGGGTGTATCGACGAGATGTTCGGTAAGTACCGAGTGCGGCGGCGTCAACGCGGCCGGGTTCGCATCCTCGGGATCCAGTTCCACGGCCACGAAGGCCGGCCCGAGTTGGCGGCGCAGGTGCGCGAATCGTTCCTCCGGCACCAGCCGGTCACCGCGGAATCGGAGGCCGAGAACGTCGAGGCCCTGCGCGCAGCGCTGCTGGATTCGCGCGAGATCCGCTGCGGCGATACCGATCCCCTTGCGCCGGCGCTCGGTCAGCGGCACCGGTGTGGCAGGTTGCGACAGCACCGGTGCGAGCAGGTGGTCGTCGGCGGCCATGGCGAGTGCGAAGCCGCCGGTCAGGCACATTCCGACGGCGCCGATGCCCGGTCCGCCGCAGCGTCGGTGCTCGGCGGCACCCAGCGCGCGCAACCAGGTCGTGATCGGTGAGCCGCTCGGCCCGGCGAGCAGGCTGAACTCCCGTCCGATACAGAGCCGGGCGATCGTGCCGACGCCGTAGGCGAGGCTGCTCGGCAGGCCGTGCCCGGCGGGGTTCGGGTCGCGCCCGGCCGTGCCGAACATATCCGGCAGCACCGCGGTGAGGCCGAGAGCGCGGACCTGGCGGGCGAATTCGGCGACCTTGGGCGTGATGCCGGGAACCTCGGTCATCACGATCACAGCCGGACCCGTCCCGGATCGGAGGATCGCATGGGTGATGCCAGCATGAGTGAACGATTCACAGGTGAAATCGATCAGGGTGTCGTCGGACATGATGTCTCCGCCGATCAAGCTTCCGCTTCGAGGGTGTGGCGGGCGGCGATGAACAGGGTGGTGCAGACGTCGGTGAGTGCGGCGGGGGTGTGGGGTGTGCCGCTCATCAGCCAGTCGACCAGTAGGTGGTTGACGCCGCCGACGAGGGCGACCGCGGCCGCATGTTGTTTGGCCGACAGGGGTTCGGAGCGGGCGGCGGCCCAGGTGGTGGTGACGATCTCCGCGAATTCGCGCAGTACCTCGTGGCGGCGCTCCTCCATGGTGGAGGACACGCCGACGGCCTCGATCAGGGCCACTCTGGCAAGTCGCCGATCCTCGGTCAGATATTCGATGAACGTCTGTATTCCGGCACGGGTTCGGTCGTCGATGTCGTCGCCCGCCGACATCATCGCGGTCGTGGTGGCGGCGCACACCCGGTCCACGAGCTCGGAATACAGGGCGGCCAGGCAACTTTCGCGGTCGGCGAAGGATTCGTAGAAATACCGTTCGGTGAGCCGCGCGACCCGGCAGATCTGTTTGACCGAACTGCCCGCATACCCGGTGGTGCCGAAAACCTCCAGCGCGGCGTCCAGGATCGCCGCGCGCCGCTGCAGGCGGCGCTCGTCCGGCATCAGTCCCTGATACTTCCGTCCCGACATGCCCCTGTCCTTACGTCCCGGCCTATGGCACACTAGAGCATCGTTGCTGACACGCAGGCATGTCAGAATGGAGAACCATCCATGATCTCACCGATTGCCGGTCGTGTCGTCGCGGTGACCGGCGGTGCGCGGGGCATAGGCCGGGAGATCGCGCGCGTGCTCGCCGAGGCCGGTGCCCGGGTTGCCGTCGGCGACCGGGACGAACCGGCGGCCGTCGCCACCGCGGCCGAATTGTCCGGTACCGTGCGCGGTTTCGCGCTCGACGTCACCGACACGGACTCCTTCCGCGGCTTCGTCGCCGCCGTGGAATCGCTGTGGGGTCCGATCGACGTGCTGGTCAACAATGCCGGGGTGATGTGGGTGGGCCCGTTCGACGCGGAGCCCGAGGTTGCGACCGTGCGCATGCTGGAGGTCAATCTGCACGGCGTCATCCGCGGTGTGCGGCTGGTCGCACCGGGCATGCGGGCGCGCGGGCAGGGCCACATCGTCACGATCGCCTCGGCCGCCGCGCGATTGTCTCCGCCCGGCGAATCGACCTACGCCGCGACCAAACACGGGGTGCTCGGCTATCTGACCGGCGTGCGCGAGGAACTGCGCGGCAGCGGCGTGCGGATCTCGGTGATCATGCCGGGGGTGGTCGCGACCGAACTGGCCGCGGGAACCGCCACCGGCGCCGCGAAACTGCTCCAGCCCGCCGATGTCGCCCGCGCGGTGCTGCGGACCCTCGAACACCCTCGTTTCGAGGTCACCGTGCCGCGATACATCGGTCCGCTCGTCCGGCTCGCCGAACTGCTCCCGCAGCGCCTGCGCGACCTGACCTTCCGGCGCATGGTTCCCGATCAGGTCGCCGCGACCCGCGGTTCAACCACCCGCGCGGCCTACGAACGCGGCCTGGCCGATCCCGCCGGTGGGGACACCGCATGACGCCCTACCCGCCCGCTCGCTGATTCGGGCGACCACAGACCGCGTCGGCGCAGCATTGAGCCGCCCGCGCCGACGCACCCGGCCTGCCGGTTCCGGTCGACCGGAACCGGCAGGCGCTCGGAGAAGCGATCGCTGTCGCGGTGGGTCGCGAATTACCCGCCGACGTAGGCGGCGAGGTGTTCGCCGGTGAGCGTCGAGCGATCGGCGACCAGATCGGCCGGCGTTCCCTCGAAGACGATGCGCCCGCCGTCGTGGCCGGCCCCGGGACCGAGGTCGACGATCCAGTCGGCATGCGCCATGACCGCCTGGTGGTGTTCGATGACGATCACCGATTTGCCCGAGTCCACGAGGCGGTCGAGCAGGCCGAGCAGGTTCTCCACATCGGCGAGATGCAGGCCCGTGGTCGGCTCGTCGAGAACGTAGATCCCGCCCTTCTCGCCCATGCGGGTGGCGAGTTTGATGCGCTGGCGTTCACCACCCGACAGCGTGGTGAGGGGCTGACCCAGTTTCAGATAGCCGAGTCCCACATCGCCGAGGCGTTGCAGAATCTTGTGTGCCGCCGGGAGTTTCGCCTCACCCGCGCCGAAGAACTCCTCGGCTTCTGCCACCGACATCTCCAGTACCTCGCTGATGTTGCGCCCGCCGAGGTGATAGTCCAGAACCGCCGCCTGGAAGCGTTTACCGTCGCATTCCTCGCAGGTGGTCGCGACGCCGGCCATCATCGCCAGATCGGTGTAGATCACGCCGGCGCCGTTGCAGGTGGGGCACGCGCCCTCGGAGTTCGCGCTGAACAGCGCCGGCTTGACGCCGTTGGCCTTGGCGAATGCCTTGCGGATCGGCTCGAGCAGTCCGGTGTAGGTGGCCGGATTACTACGCCGGGATCCGCGAATCGCGCCCTGATCGACCACCACGACATCGTCGCGGTCGGCGACCGACCCGTGGATGAGCGAACTCTTACCGGATCCGGCCACGCCGGTGATCACACACAGCACCCCGAGCGGGATGTCGACGTCGACATCCTTCAGATTGTGGGTGGAAGCGCCGCGAATCTCCAACGCGCCGGCCGACTTCCGGGGCGCGTCCTTGAGTTTCGCCCGATCGTCGAGATGGCGGCCGGTGATCGTGTCGCTGGCGCGCAGCCCCTCGATATCGCCCTCGAAACAGACTGTGCCGCCTTGGCTTCCGGCCCCCGGACCCAGATCGACGATATGGTCGGCGATCGCGATCGCTTCCGGCTTGTGCTCCACCATCAGCACCGTGTTGCCCTTGTCGCGCAACTGCAACAGCAGGTTGTTCATTCGCTCGATATCGTGCGGATGCAGGCCGATGGTGGGTTCGTCGAAGACGTAGGTGACATCGGTCAGGGACGAGCCGAGGTGGCGAATCATCTTGGTGCGCTGTGCTTCACCGCCGGAGAGCGTGCCCGCCGGCCGATCCAGTGACAGATAGCCGAGGCCGATCTCGGTGAACGAGTCGAGCAGGTGCTGCAGGCCCTTCAGCAGCGGCGCGACCGACGGCTCGTCGAGTGCGCGCACCCATTCGGCGAGATCGCTGATCTGCATCCGGCAGACGTCGGCGATGCTCTTGTCGCCGATCTTCGAGGACCGGGCCTCGACGCTGAGCCGGGTGCCCTCACATTCCGGGCAGGTCGTGAAGGTCACCGCACGCTCGACGAACGCGCGGATATGCGGCTGCAGCGAATCGACATCCTTGGACAGCATCGACTTCTGGATCTTCGGGACCAGCCCCTCGTAGGTGAGGTTGATGCCCTCGACCTTGATCTTGGTCGGCTCCTTGTAGAGCAGGTCGTGCAGTTCGCGCTTGTTGTACTTGCGGATCGGCTTGTCGGGGTCGAACAGCCCGCAACCGCGGTAGATGCGGCCGAACCAGCCGTCCATGCTGTAGCCGGGGATGGTGAGCGCACCCTCGTTGAGCGACAGGCTCTCGTCGTAGAGGGCGGTCAGATCGAAATCGGTGACCGAGCCCATGCCCTCACAGCGCGGGCACATACCGCCGAGCCGGTGGAAGGTCGCCTTTTCGGCCTTGGTCTTACCGCCACGCTCGACGGTGATCGCACCGCTGGCGGTCACCGAGGGCACATTGAACGAATAGGCGTTCGGCGAGCCGATCTGTGGCTGGGCGAGGCGGCTGAACAGGATGCGCAACATCGCGTTGGCGTCGGTGGCGGTGCCGACCGTGGAGCGGGGGTTGGCGCCCATCCGCTCCTGGTCGACCGAGATCGCGGTGGTCAGGCCGTCCAGGAAGTCGACCTCCGGCCGCGACAGCGTCGGCATGAAGCCCTGGACGAAGGCGCTGTAGGTCTCGTTGATCATCCGCTGCGATTCCGCGGCGATGGTGCCGAAGACCAGCGAACTCTTCCCCGATCCCGAGACGCCGGTGAAGACGGTCAGGCGACGCTTGGGAATTTCGACGCTGATGTCTTTGAGATTGTTGACCCGCGCACCGTGTACGCGGATCAGGTCGTGGGTGTCGGCAACGTGCCGGTCCGGCGTCGAGGCCTTGCTCATGGTTTCTCCAATTCAGGGTGGGCGGCCTGGTCCGCCGGCCGGCTCGGTTGTCGGGGTCGGCTCAGGAGGCCTGTTGGATCCGCAGCAGATTGCCCGAGGGATCGCGGAACGCGCAGTCGCGCAGTCCGTAGGGCTGGTCGGTCGGCTCCTGCACGACCTCGGCCCCGTTCGCCTGCAGCCGCTCGAACACCTCGTCGACGTTCTTGGTCGCCAGGTTGAGGCTGGCGAAGGTGCCCTTGGCCATCATCTCGGAGATGGTGCGCTGCTCTTCTTCCGTGACGCCGGGGGTGGCGTTCGGCGGGTAGAGCACGATCGAGATGTCCGGCTGTCCGGCGGGGCCGACCGTGATCCAGTGCATGCCCTTGAAGCCGACGTCGTTGCGCACCTCGAAGCCGAGCGTGTCGCGGTAGAACGTCAGCGCGGCCTCCGGATCGTCTTGCGGGAGGAAGGTGTCGTGAATGGTGATGTCCATGTCGCTCACGCTAATTCCTACTCGGTAACCTGCGCTTCTCGATTCCTGATCGGTCTGGTCACCTGTTTCGCGACACACGACGGCATGCCCAGGGTGGCGTCGGCGGCCTCGCGCCGGTAGACGCTCGGCGGCACTCCGACCAGTTCGGTGAAGCGGGTACTGAAGGTGCCCAGCGATTGGCAGCCGACCTCGAAGCACACCTCCGTCACGCTGAGATCACCCCGGCGCAGCAGCGCCATCGCGCGTTCGATTCGCCGCGTCATGAGATATCCGTACGGCGATTCCCCGTAGGCGAGGCGGAACTGCCGGCTCAGATGCCCCGCGGACATGTGCACATCGCGCGCGAGGGCCTCCACATCCAGGGGTTTCGCATATTCCCGGTCGATGCGGTCGCGGACCTTGCGCAGCCGGGCGAGATCGCGCAGGCGCGGGTCGGGGGCAGGTGTGCTGCTCACAACGCGATGGTGCCACGCGGCGCCGACATTGCCCAGCAACCCTCACCACGAGCGGGACGAGGGGTGGCGGCGGGCGAGGTCAGCGTTCTCGGACCGGTGGGCATTTCTTCCCCGCGAGATGGCATTTGTCCTCGAAACCGGCGGGTAGCCAATTTCCGGACAGCAGCAGCGGATGATTGGGAAAGTGCAGATGGGCGGCGACGACGAATATCAGTACGGCCCAAGGTGTTCGGACCTGCCACTGGTGGAAGGCCCGATTGCGGTCGACGTAGCGCGCGACCACCTGATCGGCGGCGGTCAGGTCGATCGTCTCCAGCGATGCCCACCGGATCCGGAAGGAGTAGTCGGGGTTGGTGAGGTGGATGCGGCGGTCGGAGATCATGACCGAACCGGGGCGTTCGGCGATCCAGCGCGGTTGCGACGCCGCCTCCGCACGCTGGCGCCGGGCCTGATTCACCAGCGCGTTCCCCAGTTGCGCGGCCGCGACGAAGGAGGCGCTGCCCGCGACGTAGACGTTGTTGCGGGTCCAGCTGCCGTCCCCGGGCGCTCGCCAGAACGACCAGGTCGCCGGGCCTTCCGCGATACAGACCTCGCCCGGGTCGATCCGGATCCGGGTCGACTTGACGGGCATCCGCGCCAACTCCTCGCGACGCAGCAGATCGAGCACCCCGCAGGTGTACAGCAGGTGGTCGTCGAACCACGTCCATCCGGCCCGGTCGGCGAGGGCCCGGTCGATATCGGCCAACGGGTCGAACACTGCGATCTCACCACCTTCATCGACATACGCGACGCTGGATATCCACGGTATCGGAGGAGGCCACCGCCCGGCGAGGGCCGGCGGATCCGCCCGGTAAGCTGCTGACGCCTCGGTGGGCTCGACCAGAAGGGGGACCGTGGCCGCACTCGCGATCGGCGAGACGTTCGCCGGTTACCTCATCGAGGGCGTCCTCGGCCGTGGCGGAATGGGAACGGTCTATCTCGCCCGCCACCCCCGGCTGCCGCGCCGGGTGGCACTGAAACTGCTCGACCGGGAGGTCTCCGCCGATCACGAGCGCCGGCGCCGGTTCGATCAGGAAGCCGATATCGTTGCCCGCCTGGAACATCCGGGCATCGTGCGGATCTACGACCGCGGCGCCGATGCCGGACACCTGTGGATATCCATGCAGTATGTGCACGGTACCGATGCGGCGCGGCTAAACCGGCGGGCTCTCACCACCGAGCGGGTGTTGCGCATCGTCACCGAAACCGCTGCGGCACTGGACTACGCGCACAGCAAGGCGGTATTGCACCGCGACATCAAACCGGCGAACATCCTGCTCGAGACACCCGAGGCCGGTCGCGCCGAACGGGCGGTCCTCACCGATTTCGGCATCGCCCGATTGCAGGACGCCGATACCGAACTCACGGTGACCGGCACCCTCACCGCCACCCTCGCCTACGCCTCCCCGGAACAGCTCTCCGGTGAACCGCTCGACCATCGGTGCGATCAGTACTCCCTGGCCTGCACCCTGTTCACCCTGTTGTGCGGCCGGCCGCCCTATGCCGGTACCAATCCCGGGCAGGTGGTCGCCGGGCACGTCACCAAACCGATTCCCCGGCTGACCGCGGTGCGATCGGACCTGCCGCCGGCGCTCGACGCGGTGCTCGTGCGGGGAATGGCGAAACACCCGGGCGAGCGGTACGGAAGCTGTGGAGAGTTCGCGGCCGATCTACGAAATGCCTTTCACGGCAGAGGATCTGGTTCGGTACTCGATGTGTATCGTGCCCCGGACCGTGCCGAGGAGGAAGGGGCGGCGGCAGTCACGCAGGCGGGAATTCCGGTGCGGCAGGCATTCGACGTGCCGGGGCAGGGGCATCGACCGACGCGGGGCGAGCCGTCGATCGCTTCGCCGGCGGTTCGCGTCGGGGCGCGGCCGAGGAGGTGGATCCGGCGGGGCGCGGCCGTCGTCGCAGTCGTGGTCCTCGTGGCCGGGGCGGGCCTGGCGATCGGGGAACTGTCGGGCCGGGGTTCGGCTCCTGTCGGCTGGGACGCGAAACATCGGCTGATCGTGGACAGTTTCCCGCAGCTGTTGTCCGATCGGCCCGGGGAGACGGGGTGGTCGGGGACGCGGTGCGCGATCGATGCGACGGCGGGAGAGCGAGCGGCCGTCGCCTGCGAGAATCCGGATCGGAATCTGCGCGTGGAGATCGTCGATCTCGAAAACAGCGATGCCGCAGTCGAATTCGCAGCAGACGCCGGTAAACACAGTGGGGACCTGCTGGCGAAGCATCCAGGTTTCGCGGAACCGCTGGATGTGGTGTTGCCGACGCCGGACTCGACCGGGACGCAGGACCTGTACACATTGTTCCCGCAGGATGCGCAGCGTTCCCGATTCGTCCTCGGCCTGCGCTGGACCAAGCATGCGGCGCTGGAGATCTACGATCGCTGGTGGCCGCAGCTGCCGATGGGTGTCGCCGCGCCGGATGCGACAGCCACCCCCGATGCGAAAGCCGCTGCGCCCGACAGTGTTCCGTGGTGCTATGCCACCCGGACCGCGACCGACGTCAACGACGACGCGCCCGGCGGCACCGTATCCGGCCCGGACGCCGTGCTGGGCTACGAATACGCGCGGTACGACACCCGAAGCGGTTCGGCGGCCCGGGAATACGTCGCTCCGGAATCGACCGCCGTCCCCTCCGCCGAAAACCTGCAGAGGCAGATCGACCAGGCCCCCGTCGGCACCCAGCACTGCGTGCACGTGACCGGTGGAGATGTCCCGGACCGTTACCGGGTGCAGGTGTTCGAACGCCGCCCCGACCGCGGTTTCCTCTATCGCGCCTACACCGCCATCACCACCACCCGTGACGGCCGGGTGTTCATCCGGGAAATCCGGAACTGATCCCGGCACCGAGCCAGGCTCGTTCGAGGTTTGGGCGGAGGAGGGCATTACGGCCATCGATCGCTGGTCCTGCGGCACTTCACGGGGCGTCCGACGCGGTCCTAACGTTGTCGGATGGCTGCACCCGAGCCGGTCGGCGTCGAGCCTCGCCGCAGCAGGGGCGTGTCCGCGCGGACACGTGTCGCCGACGCGCTGAACTCCGGCGGACTGCGTGCCGTGCGGATGTGGTGGCGAGAACCCATCGACTATCGCTGGCTGCTGAGCACGCTCCGGAACCAGGGGGCGCTCGGCTTGCTGAAATTCTCGATCGGCACATCCGGGCTGGGCCTGTGCTTCGTCGCCCTCATGCTCCTGCTGTCGCCCGAAGGCCCGCAGAGCGCGTTCGGCCGGGCGGTGATCGGCCTGTTCGCCGTTGTGGCGCTGTTGGCGGCCCTGCGCTGGTATCTACTGCCCTGGCCGACCGCTTCGGTGTCACTGGCGTTGATAGCGGTCGCGGATATCGCCATCACGAGTTGCAGCCTGCTGGTCTCCGGCAGCGTGGCGATGATCAACGCGACCACTCTCATCCTGGCCGGTGGCTATCTCGCGCTCTTCCACAGCGCCAAGGCTCTCGCCGTGCACGCGGGGTGGTCGCTGTTCTCGGTGCTGCTGGTCACGGGACGAATGATGATCTCTTCCGACTCCGATCGCGACGTCCCCCTTGCGATGGCCACCGCGCTGATCATGGTCCTCGCCGTCGTCTTCGTGCTGCCCACGCTGCAGTTCTTCTATTGGGTACTGCGCACGAACGCGTTGTCGGATCCGCTGACAACCCTGCTGAACCGGCGCGGCCTCGATTACCACCTACCGAGAGTGTTCGCCCCCGGCGCGCCGCTCTGCGCGATGGTCATCGACCTGGATCGATTCAAGGAGGTCAACGACACCTTCGGGCATCAGGAGGGCGACCGGGTGCTGGCCAGAATCGCGGCACGGTTGCGCGACACCGCCGACCCCACTGCCACCATCGCGCGCACCGGTGGTGAGGAGTTCACGATCGTCGGTCCGCTGGACGCCGGAGCCGCTCGGGCGATGGCCGAGCGGCTGCGGCGGGCGGTCGAGAATTCGAGCGATGGGGCCGCGGTCACCGCCAGCATCGGCGTGGTGGTCGTCGACCTCGGTGCAGCGACCGGTGACGGTGTCTCGCCCGAGCGGCTTCTCGGCTTCGCGGACACCGCCATGTATCACGCAAAACAACGGGGCGGCAATGCCATCGTCGTGCGGGAACTGCGCGGACCTCTCGCTTGAGCGGGAAACCCGAGCCGCCGCGGGTCGGCTCGGAAATCGGCTCGTCGCAGCGGAATCGATGCGGCACCATGGGCGATGATGCGTTACTCACTCGCCGACGTCCTGCCCTCGGTGGCCGCCGCCCTGGGGATGGATGTGCACAATCCGCTGGGCCTGAGGCCGAACCGCGATGTCGTGGTGCTGCTGGTCGACGGGTTGGGCGCCGAACTGCTCGCCCGCCACCGCGACACCGCGCCGACGCTGGCCGCACATGTGGCAACCACCGTGGCCACCGGATTCCCGGCCACGACCGCGGTCGGGCTCGCGAGCCTTGCGGTCGGCGCACCGTGCGCGACCCACGGCATCATCGGCTACAGCTTCGCCGTGCCCGCCGCCGCGGGGCCGCGACTGCTCAACGCGCTGCGCTGGCGTCTGGACAGTGCGACCGGTCCGGATGCCCGCGAGCAGTACCCGCCCGAGCAGATACAGCCGGCTCGCAGCCGGGTTCAGGACCTCGCCGCGCACGGCGTCGACGTGCACTACGTCGTTCCCGGATATCAGGGCGGATCCGGTCTGACGCGGGCCGTCTTCCGCGCCCCGGGCACGCTGCACCCGGCCGAGGACCTGGACGGCGTCCGGGACGGAATCCTTTCCGTCGCGGCCGGTTCCGGCTCCGGGTCCCGATTCGCCTACGCCTACTATCCGGAGCTGGACGCGAACGGACATCTGCACGGTCCGGGATCGGCGCAATGGCTGGCGGAACTGGCCCGGATCGATGCGTGCGTGGCGGATCTGCTCACCGAACTGCCCGCGACGTGCACACTGATCGTCACCGGAGATCACGGCATGATTCGCGCGGGCGAGGTCGTCGATCTGGACGCACGCGCCGACCTGCATCGCGAGGTGCGATTGATCGGCGGGGAGGCCCGGGCGCGGCACGTCTACCTGGAACGTCCCGGCGCGCTGCCCGATGTGCTGGCCGCGTGGACCGAGGAACTGGCCGGGCACGCACGTGTGGTGAGTCGCGAACAGGCGCTGGCCGAGCACTGGTTCGGGCCTACCCCGCCCGATTCGGCGATCGCCGAACGGATCGGCGACATCATCGCCGTGGCACGCGATCGCAGCGTGCTCGTCTGCCCCGGTCGCGAACCTGTCGAATCGACACTGCTCGGCCACCACGGCGCGTGGACCGACGACGAGCAACTGGTACCGGTGGTCGTCGGCGGATAGTGGCTGCGGCCCCGCGGCTTTCGGTCACGACGGCGACGGCGCGGAATCGCGGCGCCGGGTCGATCGTCGATCGATCGCCGCGCCGACCTCGTCGATCGCCGTGCGGATGAGCCGGCCGTAGCCGTCCTCGGCCAGCGCGCCGGCATGGTCGCGCGCCGCGGCGATGTGCTCCGCGGCGGCGTCGAACGAACCCAGCAGCCGGTAGTTGTCGGCGAGGTTCAGATGCAGCGAGGGGGAGAACCCGGCGATGTGCAGACTCGCGTGATGGCTCTGCACCCGCGCCTCGGTGAGGGCGCCGGCCGCGTCGAGGGCCCGTATGTCCCACACGAGTGCCTGGGCCGGATCGGTGTGGAGGTCGGCCAGGTAGTGGGCGAGGGTGCAGCGGTGCAGCGGATCGCCCAGCGGTCCGATCGTCTCCCACAGTTCGGCGAGTTGCCCTCGGGCGGAGTCGGTTTCGCCCTGCCGGCCGCGTTCCACGGCCGCGCCGATGGCCGCCATGGTGGGGTCGTGGGCAACGGTGTCGGTCATGATTCCTCGAACTGGGCAGGGGCGACGGGCATCGCCAGGGTGGTGAGGTCGCCGTCGTCCGCGGATCGGATGACGACGGGCTGCTTCGGACCGGCGATGTCGATCATCACGTCCGGGCCGATGGCCGCGCCGATCGCCGGGTAGAGGGTGGTGATGTCGAAGGTGAGCTCGATATCCGGTCCGGTGACCGCGGCCGAAATCTGTTCGGCCGCATCGGAACCGGCCCCGATGAGTGAAATTGCCCCGGTGCGGACGCACAGCCGGATATGGCGTGCGCGTAGCGATTCCACCGCCCGGACGAGTGCGTCCCTCGGCGTCACGACGCGCGTGCGGGCGGTGTCGATGGAACCCAGCAGCATGCGGTGGTCGGGAAACGGCCCCGGCAGGATGCGGCATGTGCCGGCCGGCGACTCACCGGCCCGGAACCGGACCGAATGCGGTCCGGCATCCAGCCGGACCTGGTGGTGGCGGCGGATCCGCGGCACGGCCAGCCGCAGATCGTCACCGTCGACGGTCGCGGCCCACTCGGTCGAACTCGGCCGCTCGGGGACGAGGGTGCGGGTGGCGAGCCGGTAGCGGTCGGTGGCCGTGAGCGTCAGCGACTCCGCCGAGACCTCGACGTGGACACCGCTCAAGACGGGATGCTCCGGCTCGTGCACGGTCGCGGCGAGTATCTGTTCGACCGCCGTCGCGAAGACGGGGCCGCTGACCGTCGCGACCGCCCACCCGCGCCCGGAGCCGAGCGTCGCCTTGATCTCGGCTGCCCGTCCCCGAGCGCGCCGCACCTGCTGTTCCAGCCCGGCGACATGCTCGTCGATGAGCTGTCCCGCGCTCTCGCCCTCGGCCGTCAGCACCGCCGCGATGGTGTCCAGCGGCATGCCGATCTCGCGCAAACCGCGAATCGCCACCGCCCGTTCCAGCTGGTCGTCGGCGTAGTACCGATATCCCGACACCGGATCCACGATCGCGGGCGGTAGCAGTCCGGAGTCGGCGTAGAACCGCAGTGCGCTCGCCGTGAGCCCGCTGGCCCGCGCGAACGCTCCGATCGTCACCATTCCGGATTCCGCCACCGCCCCATCATGAAGCTTCAGCCGACCTGAAGGTCAAGAGCGGTGGATTTCACGAGCGGTGGCTCGACTCACCGCCGGAAGGTGCGCGAATGCGCCGACACGAGGGCGTGCGGGCAATGCGGACGCCCGCGGGGTGCGGGTGCGAATCCGTCGAAGCGCAGCGGCGGGGCCGGTGCGCGCAGCGTCAGCGTCGACGTCCACGGCCGCGCCGGCATCTCCATCCGGCACGCGACGTTCCAGCCGAACGGAATCGCGTGGGCGCGTTCGCCGTGTTCCTCCAGGCGATCGGCGAACTCGGCCAGCACGTCCAGGGTGTCGGCGAGATGGGTCAGCACGTCGGCGTGACCGGAGGCGAAGGTGAAACGACTGCCGCCCGTCGCGCAGAACGGACTGCCGGCGAGGACGACGAAGGATGCGTCGCTGTCGGCGCACAGTTGCCGGACCGCGCGCACGGCGTCACCGCTGATGGGGCAGTCCCCGGGTTCGACGACGATGCGCACCAGCAGGCAGTCGAAGAATCGCCGCGGTACGCCCACGGCGGCGGAGGGCAGTTCCACCGCGCACGGACCGGCGTCGACGGGCGTGTATTCGAAGCTGCGCCAACGACTTCCGGAAATTCTCATCGTCGCGCTCGCCTCACGGTGCGGTCGGCGTGGTCCGCTCGACGCCGCAGAGGGTGTAGCAGAACACGAACGGCTCGGTGCCGTCGTTGAACCAGGCATGCGGGGCGCCGTGCTGCACAACACAATCGCCCGGTCGCAGTGCCACATCCTCACCGTCGCCGATCCGCAGGCGGCCCTCTCCGCTGAGCACCACCACGAAGTCGACGCTCTCGGTGGCGTGCACGCCGGGACGAGCCGGGTCGAAGGCCGCCATCATGCCCGGCAGCTTCTGCTCCGCCTCGGCCGCCACCGCCGCCATCTCGGCCTCGGACAGCTCGGCGTCGGGCTCGTAACTCAAACCCGGTGGGACGGAGATGAATCCGAAGCGCACTCCGCCCGGGCCGGGAAAGTAGCTGGTGTCGACATCGGACGGCATCCGGTCGACGGGAAGTGTGGGCAGTTCGTCGACCTCCCACATCCGATGCAGTTGCGCCCCCGGCAGCAATGCCAGCGTCAGCGGCTCGACCTTCTCGTCGGAAAGTACTGTGCCCTGTCCGGCGCCGTCGTCCCCGACCACGATCCTGCGCATGAAAAACCTCCTGATCCTCATCCATTCCGCGCTGATCCGGACCCGTATTCCGCCGTTGTACAGCCCGTTTCCGGATATCAGCTCTCCGGCACGGTAGCGAGCGCCGGGGCGTGCCCACGTGTCCTGAAACGCACGTCCATTGTTCGCGTGCGCAGAATCGGAAAACCGGCGATGATATCGACGATGACCACTGCCGAATCGGAGACGACGAGTGCGATCGAGCCGCACGAGCGGGTCGATTACTGGGCTCATCTGATCAGCTCGTACCAGTGCGCGCTGGGCTACCGGTTCCCGACTTCCGCGGACTTTCACGGCCGGACCTCGCTGCGCCGTACCGAGTCGTATCAACTCGTCGGCTGGGAATCCGATGCCGTCACCTATTTCCGGAGTCCGCGGCTCATTCGCACCGACCCCGACCACGATTACCGTCTGCTCGTACCGATCACCGGAACCCTGGCCTTCCGCCACGGCGACGACACCGGTTCCCTGCCGCCCGGCAGTGCGTGCCTGGTGTCCACCGACGAACCCTTCCAGATGTCGATGTGTGAGGGCTCGCACGGGCTCATCGTCACGATCGCGCGCGAGGACATCCGGCATCGTCTGAACCGCCGGGAGCCGCCGCCGCGGCCGCTCGATCTCAGCACCGGGATCGGCGGCGTCGCCGGAGCGGTGGCCGGCACCCTGTACACCGAGCGCGCCGCGCTCACCGACCACCAATTCGACACGGTCGCAGAACAATTGGTGGATCTGCTGTGTATGCAGATTCTCGGGGAACCGCCGAGTGCGCCCGCCCAGCTGGCACAGGTGGAGGTGAGTGCCCGGCGCTACATCCGCACGCATGCGGGGGATCCGGAGCTCACCGGCGCGCGCGTCGCGGCGGCCCTCGGCTGGTCGCTGCGCCAGCTGCAACTCGCCTTCAGTCAGGCCGGCACCACGCCGAGCGAGGTCATCCGGGAGCAGCGGCTGCAGATCGCCCGCGACCGCCTGCGGAATCCGGCCTACCGGCAGCGCAGCGTCGCCGATATCGGCGCGGATCTGGGATTCGGTTCGGCCAGTAGTTTCACCAAGGCGTTCCGCCGCCGCTTCCACACCACTCCCGGTCAGCTGCGCGCCTGAAAATCCCTGCTGTCCGCCGGAATGCCGACGGCCCGCCTCCGTGCATGGGGTCGGGGGCGGGCCGAGGTTGCGGAGCGCGGCTCAGTTGAAGATGCCGCCGCCCTGGGTGGCGGACCCCGCCGACCCCGTCACGAACAGGTTCATGATGTTGGTGAAGACGCTGTTCGAGTTCACTGTGCCGGCGGAGTTGGAGTCGATCAGGGCGATAAAGGCGTTCATGAACTGCTTCCTCGTGCATCATGGGTCCGCGGACCCGGTTGGTTGTCCTGCCGTGCTCAGCGCAGTGGAATGAAGCTTAACCAAAATCCGCCGAATCTGAACAACCTTCTTTTCGGATTTTTCGGGCACTCCTGTCGAACCGGTGTGGCGGCGTGCTGTGGACAGGTTTCCTCGTACAGAGTAAAAAAGTGGAACACGTTTCAATTTTGGGTGCGACGGGAGACGCAATGGACCACGCTGCCATGGGCGAGCTGGTGATGGCCGGATTTCAGAAGCTGGGATTCATCCGGTTCGCGGGGGTGGAAGGGGTGGAATATCTGCCCGGCCGCAATGTGGTGAGCATGGCGCCGAAGCCGGAACACCTCAATCACAACGGCGACGTGCATGCCGCGATCCTGTTCGGCCTCGCGGAGACGGCCGCGATGGGCGCCTCCATTTCCGGCATCGTCGACCTGATGGGCGAGACGTTCATCGTCGCGCGCGACGGCCGGATCGAATATCTGGCCCGGGCCAAGGGCGAGGCGGGCCCGTTCCGCGCCACCTCGGAGTTGACCGCGGCGGAACTGGAACAGGCCCGCGCCGATATCGCCGCGCAGCAGCCGGTGGAACTGGCGATGCCGGTCGACATCACCGACAGCACCGGCAAGTCGGTCGCCGCGGCCACGTTCACCGCGGTGATCCGGCCGCGCCGCAAGTAGCCGCGCCGCGAATACGCGGGCGGCGAAGGAGATTCAGCGCTCGCTGTCCAGCATGGCCATCTGCGGGGCGGCGTAGCGGTCACCGGCGACCGCCTCGGCGGGCGCCGCCGCCTCGATCGCGGCGAGCTCCGACTCGGAGAGCCGAATATCCAGTGCGGCAACCGCTTCGGTCCAGCGGTCGACCCGGCGCGCGCCGATCAGCGGGACGATATCGGCGCCCCGGGTCAGGATCCAGGCGATCGCCAGCTGTGCCACACTCACGCCGTGCCGGTCGCCGGTCTCCGCCAGCGCGGAGACCAGCCGGAGATTGGTGGTGAGGTTCTCGCCCTGGAATCGCGGGCTGTGGGCGCGGAAATCATCGGGGGCGAAGGTCTGGTTCGCGCGCAGGGAGTCGCTCAGCAAGCCGCGCGAGAGCACGCCGTAGGCGGTGATCCCGATGCCGAGTTCCCGTGCCGTGGGCAGGATTTCGCGCTCGATGCCCCGGGTGATGAGGGCGTACTCGATCTGCAGATCGACGATCGGCGCCACTGCCGCCGCTCGCCGCAGGGTCTGCGCGCCGACCTCGGACAGCCCGATGTGACGCACATAGCCGGCCTGCACCATCTCCGCGATCGCGCCCACGGTGTCCTCGATCGGAACCGCCGGATCCAGCCGTGCGGGACGGTAGATGTCGACGTAGTCCACTCCCAGCCGCTGCAGCGAATAGTGCAGGAAGTTGCGCATCGCCTCGGGGCGTGTGTCGACGCCGCCGAAGCCGCCGTCCGGACCGCGCAGGGCGCCGAATTTCACGCTCAGCTGGTAGTCCTCGCGCGGGCGCTGGGCGAGGGCCCGGTGGATCAGCATTTCGTTGTGTCCGGCGCCGTAGAAATCGCCGGTGTCGACGAGGGTGGCGCCGGAGTCGAGGGCGGCGTGGATGGTGGCGATGGATTCGGTCTCGTCGGATTTCCCGTAGGCGCCCGACATCCCCATCGCGCCGAGACCGATGCGTCCGACCTTCGGGCCCGTCGCGCCCAGTTGTGTCTGCTCGATAGTCATGCTCGAATCCTGCGCCTCGATCCGCCGCCTTCGGCAGAGATCGTTTATCGGGGGATCGGCGATCCCTGGCTGCGGCCGCCGCGCCGGGGCAGAGTGGAGTGATGGATCGCGATGAACTGGCCGATTTCCTGCGGCGCCGGCGCGAACAGCTACAGCCCGCCGATGTGGGACTGCTGCCCGGTACCCGCCGCCGGACTCCCGGCCTGCGTCGCGACGAGGTCGCCCTGCTCGCCGGGATGTCCACCGACTACTACACCCGTCTCGAACAGTCGCGGGGCCCGCGGCCCTCGGTGCAGGTTCTCGGCGCACTCGCCCGCGCACTGCGGCTCACCGACGACGAGCGCGACCATCTCTACCACCTGTGCGGACATGCGGCGCCCCATCGTGGCGGCGGCGACCGGCACGTCGGACCCGGGCTGCTCTACCTGCTGGACAAGCTGGAGGACACGCCCGCCTGCGTGGTGTCGGATCTCGGCGAGATCCTCGCGCAGAACCGCATGCACATCAACATGATGGGTGACCACACCCGCTTCACCGGCATGGATCGCTACCTGCTGTGGCGCTGGTTCACCGATACGGCCGGCCGGGAGACTTTCCCCGACGCCGATTGGGACCGGCTGACCCGCCGGCACGTCGCCGATCTGCGGGCGACCGCCGCGCGGCGGGCGGGCGACCCCGACGTGACGGAACTGGTGACCAGGCTGCGGGCGGTCAGTCCCGAATTCGAACGGCTGTGGTCGGCGCACGAGGTGGCGGTCCGGATCAGCGATGCCAAGCGGATCCGGCACCCGCAGGTAGGGCTGCTCGACCTGGTCTGCGAAACACTGGTGACGCCGAATGCCGCCCAGCATCTGCTGGTCTACTATCCGCGCCCCGGTACCGACGCCAAGGAGCGGCTGGAACTGTTGCGCGTCATCGGAACCCAGACCATGACCGACGAGACCGATTCGGGCAGCACGGTTTTCGATCGGAGCTGATCAGCGGGGCGGGAACGTGCGGCGGGTGCGCGGTCGCAACCGCAGGTTGGGCAGCGGCGGCGCCGGAATGCGTTGCTGCGGAGTATGTCCCGCGACGTCGCCGAAGCGTTCGGTGTCGTGCTTCTCCCATGCGGTGCGGGCGGCGTCGATCTCGTCGTGGCTGCGGCCGACGAAATTCCACCACATCACCAGATCCTCGCCGAAGGGCTCGCCGCCGATCAGCACCACCCGTGCACCGGATGCGCTGCGCAGCCGCAGTTCGGCGCGGTCGCTGCCCAGATACAGCAGCGGACCGGGTTCGGCGAGTACGTCGTCGATGCGCACCTCACCCGACATCACCAGTACCGCATGCTCGAATTCGGGTGTCAGCGGCAGATGTGCGTCCGCGCCCGGGCCGACGGTGATGTCCGCGCCGACGATCGGGGAGTAGGTGACCGCCGGGGAGCGCACATCCCCGAGCGAGCCGATCAGCACGGTCGCCCGCAGTCCCGGGCGGGCCAGCACGGGCAGTTCGCGATGCTGCTCGAAGTGCGGGGCGATATCGCGGTGCGCGTCCGGCAGGGCGATCCAGAACTGCAGCCCCTGCCCGGCGGGCGCACCGGGCACGGTGTACTCCGAATGCGCGATACCGCGTCCGGAGGTCATCAGATTCAGCTGGCCGGGTTCGATCTCCACATCGGATCCGACGCTGTCGCGATGACGGATCCGGCCGTCGAACGGCCAGGTTACCGTCTGCAATCCGATATGCGGATGGGGATCGATATCCGGCGGCAGCCGATGCGAGGTCTCGGTCGAACCGAAGTGGTCGAGGAAACACCAGGCCCCGACCGTCGGCAGATCGCGCTGGGGCAGCACCCGCATCACCGTGACGCCGCGTACGCCGCCCAGTGGCACCTCCCGCGCCGGATAGAAATCCGCCCGCGGGCCGGGCGCCGGCGACGATTCGCACAGCGCCTCGGCGGGATTCGCCTCGAGATCGCTCATCGGCCACCTCCGGTCCGGGGTCACCGCTGATGCCGGGCGCGGTTACCGCTGAATGCCTTTGCCCACTACGTGAGCATCGTAGTCCGGGTGCTTGTCGAGCCAGCTCTTGATGAACGAGCAGCGGGGCACGATCGCACGGCCGCGGTCGATCGTGTCCACGATCGCGTGCTGCGCCAGCGTGCCGGCCAGGCCCTTCCCGCTGAACTCCGAATCCACCTCGGTGTGGATGAAGGTGGTGTCCTCGCCGTTGTCGCGATATTCGGCGAATCCGGCGAGTTTGTCGCCGTACCACACCTCGTAGCGGTGCTGCGCGTCGTTGCGGACGACTGCTCCGGTCGCGGCCTGATCGATCATCGGGTTACTCCTTCCGTTCCCGCACCGGATGCCTGCTCATGATCGACACGCGATTGAACGCGCCGATGGTCGTCGCGACCCAGACGATCACCGAAACCTGTTCGTCCGACAGCTGTTGCCGCGCATGGGCGTACACACGTTGCAGGGTGTCCTCATCGGGCAACGTGGTGGTCGTCTCGGCGAGTGCGAGGGCGGCGCATTCGGACGGGGTGAACAACTCGGTACGCCGCCAGGCCGGCAACACGTCGAGTTGCTGTCGGGTCACGCCTGCCTTCAGCGCTGCCTGGGAGTGCAGATCCAGGCAGTACGCGCATCCGTTGATCTGCGAGACGCGCACGTTGACCAGCTCGACCAGGGAGCGGTCGAGACCGGCGGCCGCGGCGGCGTTGCGGACGGCCAGTGCGACGCTGTTGAGCGCGCGGAAGGGCTCGGGACTCTGTTTGTCGACCCAGATGCGGGCATCGGCGGCGGGGGTTTGCATAGCGGAGGCATCCTAACCGTGCGCTGCGTCACCTTGCGCGGGATGTATGCGACGTCACGCGGGTTCAGATGTCTTGCATGGCAGCCACTCTGCCCTCGTAGAGGCCGATCTTGCGGTCCAGCACGGCGAGTGTGCTGTGCAGGTCCTCGATCTGGGCGAGCACGCCCTCGCGGGTCTTGCGGAACATCTCCAGCCGCTCCGGGGTGGTCTCGTCACCGGCGCGCACCAGTTCGGCGTAGTGGACCATATCGGCGACCGACATCCCGGTGGTGCGCAGACAGCCGATCAGATGCAGCCAGCTCAGGTCCCGATCGCTGAACCGGCGCTTGCCGCTGGAATCGCGGCCGATGTAGTCCATCAGGCCGATTCGCTCGTACCAGCGCAGCGTGTCGCGGGTGAGACCGGACCGCTCCGCGACATCGCCGATCGAATACTTCGGGCGCTCGTAATCCTCGGTGTGCTCGAGCGGATTCGCCGTGGTTGCCGTCATCGCCCCTCGCCTTCCTGAGCCGCTTCCCGACCCGCACCGGCTGCGCCGGATCTGCGCTTCGACAGTACCCACCTGGAGTGCACTCCATGCAAGCCCGAGCGCATCGGAACGCACCGCCCGGGCTCGACTCGGCGGCGGCTCAACCCCGCTGCGGCAGTTCCTGCACGGCCCACTTGTTGCCGTCGGGATCGGCGAAATAGGTGAACAGGCCCCAGCCCTCGTCCTTGACCGGCGTGGCCTCCACGCCGGCGGCCACCAGTTGTCGATAGGCCTCCTCGGCGCTGGACACCACCATCTGCATACCGACCACGCTGCCCGGCGCGGCGTCGGTGATGCCCTTGCCGATGCAGATCGAACATCCAGAACCCGGCGGAGTCAGCTGCACGAACCGGATGTCCTCGGTCGGGCTGGCGTCGTGGTCGGCGTTGAATCCGATGCTCGTGTAGAAGTCCTTCGCCCGGTCGACGTCGGTGACCGGGATGGCGACGAGTTCGATTTTCCAATCCATGCGAGGAGCATCTCATCGACCACCGACAATCCGGGTTGCCGGACAATTCGGGCGCAACCAGCGCCGAGCACCTACTCTGAGTACATGGCCAAGGAAATCGATCGGGTCCGGGCGCGGTCGGCGCTGGAGACGGTCAAGGAAAGCCCGTTCATCGCCCTCGTCGCGGCGGTCCCGGTGATCGTCGTACTGGGCGTCGTCTGGGCGCTGACGAACTGGTTCGTCGCGTTGCTGGTGCTCGTGCTGCTCGGCGCGGTCGTCGTCGTGCGCGGCAAATTCCTACGCTGACAAGCCTTTTCGACACCAGCGCGTCAGCGCGGCACGTGGAACCGGACCAATTCGCCGGTGCCCGGGTCCGCGCGTGACCACGGCCGGTCGAATTCCAGCACCGCCAGTGCGGAGGTCGGGAATTTGCGGCTGAGCTCCTCCGCCGGCAGCGAGGCGCGATTGGCCGCCAGCTCCCACGCCGTCCACGGCATCCCCGGCGAGTGGCCGATCAGCAGCAGCGTCTCCAC
The DNA here is from genome assembly GCF_000720265.1 of Nocardia sp. NRRL WC-3656. Classification (NCBI taxonomy): domain Bacteria; kingdom Bacillati; phylum Actinomycetota; class Actinomycetes; order Mycobacteriales; family Nocardiaceae; genus Nocardia; species Nocardia sp. NRRL WC-3656. The sequence goes on from NZ_JOJF01000019.1 coordinate 25,883, forward strand.
CTCGTCGCCGGTCAACTGGATCAATTCGATCAGCGTGTGCGGCGTGGCCTCGTAGATCGCATGCTCGTAGACGGCCGGCGCGTCGATGCCGGTCGCGGCGAGCGTTTCGCGGGTCCGGACCGCGTCCGAACAGCACACCGCGTCGATCGCCGGCTGGGTCTCGCGCAGCCAGGTTCCGGCCAGCGCCGCCTCGCGCCGCCCCCGGGGCGCCAGCGGCCGATCGTGGTCGTCGACACCCGGTGGATATGCGGATTTACCGTGTCGCATCAGGATCAGCGTCCGCGCCATGAGCAATACCGTAGCGCCGTAGAAAGTAAACGGTGTTATCTAATTCGCTACCTGATGGGAGATGTAACTCACTCTCGAGGCACACTGAAGGTAGTGTCACAACGGGGGCCGAAGGCAACCGGTGCGATGCACGCCCTGTCCAAACCCGGGTGGGGATGTCCCATGATGTTTCGAGGATCTGCGAGATATGGCCTACGTGATCACGCAGCGTTGTTGCAACGACGCCAGCTGCGTTCCCGAGTGCCCGGTCGATTGCATTCGTCCCACTCCGGAGCAACCCGAGTTCGCGACGACCGAGCAGCTGTACATCGACCCCGACACCTGTATCGACTGTGGTGCGTGTGTGGATGCCTGCCCGGTGGAGGCCATCTTCTCCGAGGACGATCTGACGGCGTCGCTGGCTCGTTTCCGCGATATCAACGCCGCCTACTTCCAGCGCCACCCGCTGGAATCGAATTTCGACCCGCTGGTGACCCCGGCACGCCCGCCCAAGGAGCTGGGCACGCTGCGGGTGGCGATCGTGGGCGCCGGTCCGGCGGCCTGCTACGCCGCCGACGAGCTGCTGCGCCGCGCCGATGTCGAGGTCGAGATGTTCGACCGGCTGCCCACCCCGTGGGGTCTGGTGCGCGCCGGTGTGGCCCCGGATCATCCGGGGACCAAGTCGGTGTCGAGCATGTTCGAGAGCGCGTTCCGGCGTGACACCCTGCAGTACCGGCTCAACGTCGAGGTGGGCAAACACATCTCGCACGAGGAACTGCAGGCCCATCACCACGCGGTGATCTACGCCGTGGGCGCGTCGGCCGACCGCCGCCTGGACGTGCCCGGTGAGGATCTGCCCGGAAGCCATTCGGCGACCGAGTTCGTGGCCTGGTATAACGGCCACCCCGACTACGCCGAGCGCAGCTTCGACCTGTCCGGTGAGCGCGTGGTGATCGTCGGTAACGGCAACGTCGCCCTCGACGTCGCACGCGTGCTGACGCTGTCGCCCGACGAGCTGGCCAAGACCGATATCGCCGACCACGCCCTGGACGCGCTGCGCTCGAGCAATATCCGCGAGGTCGTGGTGCTGGGGCGGCGTGGCCCGCTGCAGGCCGCCTACACCTCGGCGGAGTTCCTGGCGCTGGGACATCTGAAGGGCGTCGATGTGATCATCGACCCCGCCGAGCTGGAGCTGGATCCGGCCGGCCAGGCGCTGCTCGACGATCCAGAGATCGAGCCCTCGCTGCGCCTGAAGTACGAACTGGCCCAGGAGTACGCGGCCAAGGCCCCGAACCCGCACAACAAGCGCATCGTGTTCCGCTACCTGGCGTCACCGACCGAGATCCGCGGCGAGGGTCACGTCGAGGAGCTCGAGTTCGTGCACAACGAACTCGTCAGCGAGGACGGCCGCGTCGTGGCGCGGGCGTCGGATCGCACCGAGACGCTGCCGGCGTCGATGGTGTTGCGGTCCATCGGCTATCGCGGTGTTCCCATCGCGGATCTGCCGTTCGACGAGCGCGCCGGGATCGTCCCGAACGAGCACGGCCGCGTCGTCTCCGACGGCGCTCACGTCACCGGCGTCTACGTCTCGGGCTGGATCAAGCGCGGTCCGCGCGGTGTGATCGGTTCCAACCGCGTGGATGCCACCGAAACCGTGGAACAGGTGCTCGAGGATTTCACCTCCGGCAAACTGGCTGCCCCGCAAGGTGATCGGGCCGCGCTCGAGGCCCTGCTCGCGCAGCGCCAGCCCGACGCCGTCGGCCGAGAGGGCTGGAAGGCCATCGACGCGGCCGAGAAGAGCGCCGGCAAGTCCGGCGGCCGGCCGCGGGTCAAGCTCACCACCATCGAAGATCTGCTCAAAGCCGCACGCGGCTGAACACCGGTGCTTCCGGACCCTCCCTCGCGGGAGGGTCCGGACGTCGGCGGGGCTCCTTCGCGAACTCTCCGCTATCCACACTCAGGTCGGTAACGCGCCGATCCGCACGGTGGTGGTGATGGTGCCACCGACCATGAACCACAGCCGCAGCACCGGCTGGCCGTTGCGGTCACCGGGCTCGTAGCGGCTGCGCACGCTGATGTGCTGACGGGCCAGCACCGGCGCCACATATTCGATCACCGCGCGATGCGGCCCGGCCACCAGCTTCGGATAGTCCACCAGGAAATGCTCGACCGCCTGCCAGTACATGGCGTTGTTGACGTGGTTGAACTGGTCGATATCGGTCGCGCGCACCGGGAACGTCAGATCGGTATCCGACTCCGGCGGCACCGCATCGGTCAGCCACGGCCGCCAGCGCAGCCGATGTTCGTCGGTGGTCCGGGCCAGATGCGCCAATCCCTGGTCGCTGATCCGGGTCGGCATATTCGTCGACTCGTTGATATTGATCCAGAAGCCCTCGGTCTCGATCAGGCCGCCGCTGTCGCTGTTGATCCGCACCCGCATATTCGTCCAGCGGGTCGACATCGCCGAACACCAGCGCCGCAACTGCACCCGATCCGGCCAGACGATCGGACGCACCACGTCGATGACGGTGCGGCGTACGATCCACGCCGGGTCGGTGCGGTGGAAGAACGTGCTGTGCAACTCTTCCCACGCGATGTCTTGCAAATATCGAGCCACGGCGTCGAGCCGCAGCCGGCTGTAGGGATCTACATCGCCAGCCCGGATGGGCCACGCCGAGGCGAAGCCCATGCCCTCCTGGGGAAGCGGGGCGAGTGGCTGATCGAGTGACACTGGTGCTCCTCGCGCTGCACGGTGTGCCGCGTACTTCATGCGGTGCTTCTTGTGACATGACTTTACGGGGCGCAGGTCACACTGTTACGCCGAGATGGCTCTACTCACACGTAGCAAATGTCCAGTTGTGTCGCGGCCACCGGCGTTCCGGCCGCCGATCAGTAGCCGACGTAGCCGCCACCACCGGAGACCGCGGAAACGCCCGGCACATTGTCGAGGGACCCGTAGCGATCGATCGAGTAGCGCGTGGCGGCCACGATGTTGTCGACCGGATTCCAGATGTCGGTGTGGCCCGGGGCCGCGTGGGCGTTGAAGGTGCTGTCGATGCACTGCATCAGCCCCTTCGACGGATGACCGGCCGCCGCATTGCTGTCCCAGTTGTTGATCGCGTTGGGATCCCCGCCGGATTCGTGCTCGATGATGAGCGCGATCGCGTTCTCATCGATCGATTCCGGGGGATAGCCCATCTCGATCAGGACCTGCTTGGCCTGGGCGATCCACTGCTGCACATCACCGGACGGATGTGCGGTCGGCGGCGGACCGCTGGTCGGACCGTTGTAGCTGCCGCCGCCGTAGCTGCCGCCGCTGTAGGAGCTGGTGCCGCCGCCGTGGTGGGAGTTGCCCATCAGGCTGGAGGACGCCGGGCTGCCCGAATGGCTCGCGACCGGTGTGGCGGTCGGGGCGGCGGGCGGCGCCGCCGCGGCGGGTGCGGTGGGAGCGGGTGGCGCCGGAGGTGCGGCGCCCGCGCCGGTGACCGGGTCTCCGAGCCCCGCGAACGCGGCATCCACCGGAGCCTTGGCGCCGTTGAGGGCGGCAATCGCCGAATCCGCCACTGTCTGCGCATTTTTCAGGGCGTTGACGATCGCCCACTCGTGCGTGGCGGCGTCGGTCTTGATCTCGGTGGTCTTCGCCGTGTACTCGATGTCGTTGAGTTTGTCGCGGTGCTGGTCGAGCCAGTCGAGCCGCTTCTGCGGGTTCACCGTGCCGTCGGGATTGACTTCGAATGCGGGCATGAGGCTGGGGGCGGGCACGAAGGTCGCCTGGTCGCGCATCTGGAGCACGGCGATCTTGGCGTTCTTCAGGTTCTCCACCTGTTGGTTCAGCGCCGTCTGCAAGCCCAGGATCGCCTGGCTCACGGTCGAGGCGCGGCCTTTCTCCACCTGCATCCGGCCGTCCGCGGCCTGCGCGGCGCCGCCGCCCCATTTCTGGTCCTGACCCAGTTTCTGCGTGCTGTTCACGGCGGCGATGACGGCCTGATCGAGGTCACCGGAGAGTTTGCCGACGGCGGTCGCGGCGGTGTTCAGTTTGTCGGGGTCCCACTTTTCGACATCGCCGATGGTCAATGCCGCGCCGCTCATGCGCGGATGCCGATCTTGTTCAGATCGTCGCGCAACTGCTGGTCGGTATCGATGATGACCTTGCCGGCCTGTTCGACGGTGTCGGCGATATGCGTTACGCGCGAACCGATTCGCTTCAACGCGTTCTCGACCGAATCCTTGGCGCCGGTGCAGGCCGCGTCCCAGCCGGTGCCCGGGAGCGCGCCGGCCGCGTCGGCCAGTCCGGAGTCGAGTTTGCCGATGGCATCGGACTCGTCGCGCAGGGTCTTCGCGAAACTTTGCAGGGCCGCGGGATCGATCTTCATCGCGTTCGCGGGTGGATCGTTGGGACCGGCCATGAGAAATCCCCCTCTTCGCTCAGTTCAGCGGGCCCAAGCGTAGCAAATCGGGGACCTGTGGACAGGGGTGCGCGAAGACCGGTTAACTTGTTGGAAAGCAGCCGCGGACAGAGAGGTCGTTTCATGCGCGCAGCCCAGGTGAGCAAGCTCGAGGGGCCCGAATCCATCGAGGTCGTGGACATCCCCGAACCGGCGGAATTCCCCGGTGGCGTGGTGATCGACGTCCATGCCGCGGGGGTGGCGTTCCCGGATGTGCTGATGACCCGGGGGCTCTACCAGATGAAACCCGAACTGCCGTTCGTGGTCGGCGGCGAGGTGGCCGGGATCGTGCGCTCGGCGCCCGAGGACGCGCGGGTCAAGCCGGGCGACCGGGTGGTGGCGCTGACCATGCTGGGTAATGCGGTCGCCGAAACCGCGGTGACCGCGAAGGAGATGGTGTTCCGGCTGCCGGACAACATTTCCCTCGAAGCGGGTGCGGGAATTCTGTTCAACGATCTGACCGTGCACTTCTGCCTGCGCAACCGGGGCCGGCTGGCCGAGGGCGAGACCGTGCTCGTACACGGTGCGGCCGGTGGCATCGGCACCTCCACGCTGCGCATGGCCGAGGCGCTGGGCGCGAGCCGGGTGATCGCCGTGGTGAGTACCGAGGAGAAGGCCGAGGTCGCGCGGGCCAACGGCGCATCCGATGTGGTGCTGACCGACGGCTGGCTGGCCGCGGTGAAGGAATTGACCGGCGGACGCGGCGTCGACATCGTGCTGGATCCGGTCGGCGGCGACCGGTTCACCGACAGCATTCGCTCGCTGGCCCCGGCCGGCCGGTTGCTCGTGGTCGGCTTCACCGCGGGCGAGATACCCACCGTGAAGGTGAATCGCCTGCTGCTCAAGAACGTCGAGGTGGTCGGCGCCGCCTGGGGCGAATGGGTGATGACCCATCCGGGTTATCTGCAGGAGCAGTGGGACGAGGTGGCGCCGCTGCTGGAATCGGGCAAGATCGCGGCGCCGCAGCCCGTGCTGTACCCGCTGACGGAGACGGCGGCCGCGGTGGCCGCGCTCGACAACCGTTCGGCGAAGGGCAAAGTCGTCGTCACCGTCCGCTGAGCGGGCCTTCGTTCGGCACCCGCCGGATGTCGGTGCCGGGCCGTAGGGTGTGCGCATCATGGAACTGTCCGACCGGATTCTGAATCGCACCCTGCTGGCCCGGCAGCACCTGCTCGAGCGGTCCCCGGTGCCGGTCTCACAGCTGTGTGAACATCTGGTCGGGCTGCAGGCCCAGGACGTGGCGCCGCCCTACGTCGGATTGTGGAGCCGGATCAGCGATTTCGATCCGGCGACGGTCTCGGCCGGCCTCGAGAACCGTTCGCTGGTGCGAATCACCTTGATGCGCGCCACGATTCACCTGGTGACGGCGGCCGATGCGGTGCGCATCGCGCCGCACATCCAGCCGGAGCTGGAGAAGATCCCGTTCCGCAAGGGCTTCTTCTACGGCGCGATGGTCGGGCTGGATCCGGAGGAGGTACGCGCCCGGGGCGAGAAGGTGCTGGGAGCGGAGCCGATGTCGTCGGCGGATCTGCGGGCCCGTGCCGTCGAGAATTATCCCGACCGCGACCCCACGGCCGTGACCCAGACCTGGCTCTACCAGCTCCCGGTGCTGCAGACCCCGCCGCGCGGCCTGTGGCGGAACAACAGCCGGCCGGTGTGGTCGCGCATCGAACCGTGGCTGGACGCAGCGCTCGATGATGCATATCCGGTGCAGGAGTTGGTCCTTCGCTATTTGCGTGCCTTCGGTCCCGCGACCACGATGGATGTGCAGACCTGGTCGCGGCTGCTCGGAATCAGGGAAATACTGGCCGGGCTGGGCGAGCGCGTGCGCACCTACACCGACGAGCGCGGCCGCGTTCTGTACGACGCCGCCGACGCCGAACTCGCCGATCCCGATCTGCCCGCACCCGTCCGGCTGCTGGGGTGGTACGACAATGTGCTGCTGTCGCATCGGGATCGCAGCCGGATCATTCCCGGAAATGCCCCGCTGCCCCTGCAACATATGGCCGCCCAGGTGTGTCCGGTGCTCATCGACGGATTTCTGGCCGGCATCTACAAAATCTTCGCCGACAAGTCGGCGGCGCGGTTGCGCATCGCACCGAGCCGGGAATGGTCGGCGGGGGAAGCGTCCGAGGTCGAAGCGGAGGCCCGGAATCTGCTGGGTTTTCTGGAACCGAGCCTGCGGCCGGAGGTCGAAATCCTCGCGCCCGGAGCGAATCTCAGAACCGGGAAGTAGGCGCGCGCTCAGGGCGTCGAATTCCGGTATGCCGGAGCCTTGCTCGTCCCCGCCGGAGTGAGCGTGCGCAGCAGCGGCAGCGTGCGATGTGCGACCACCGTGGACAGCACGATCACGCTGTGCGAGCGCACCACCGCGGCGCTGCGGTCGATACTCAGCAGCACCGCCTGCAGGCCCGAATGCGAATCGGCGCCGATGCGGCACAGGACATCGCTGGAACCGGTGGTCGCGTAGGCCTCGAGCACGCCGGGGATGGCGTCCAGATCGGTGGTCACCGCGTCCAGTGCGCCCTGCGCGATCTCCAGACTCACGAAGGCCTGCACGTCGAATCCGGCGGCGGTGACGTCGACCCGCGGATCGTAGGAGGCGATGACCCCGGCCTCCTCCATGCGCGCGATGCGCGACTGGACGGTCGCCCGCGCCACCCGGGTGCGTCGCGACAGCTCGAGTACGCCCGCCTTCTGGTACTCGTGCATGGCGGTGAGGATCGCCAGATCCAGTTCGTCCAGTTTGGCGGGGGTGCGCGTCATCGTCGTCTCCTGTATTCGGTCCGGCGCCGCGCCACCGGACGAGGCCCGTGTGCAGCTATTCAAATTGTCCAGCACTCGGCGGCATATGGTGACCAATTACGCCAGGGTGTCTACCCGAAATCCTCGATATTGCCCAGCACCACGGCTCGGAGATTATCTGGATGCATGACGATCGAGGACATCTCCCGCGACACCCGGCCCGCGGTGGCGAGCGATGCGGAGCTGCGCCGGCTCGTCGGCCTGGTCGACCACGATCCCGGTGCGGATCCGTTTCCCGTCCTCGGCTGGGAGGCGCTGGTGTGGGTGGTCGGCAACGCGACCCAGTTCACGCACTATCTGCAGGCCTTCGGGATGGCGCTGGAGGCCTATTCCGGACCGGAGACCGGCAATCGCGATCACAAGTCCTACGTCTTGCGCAGCGGCAGTGCGCGATTCGTGGTGTGCGGGGCGGTGGATCCGGCCAGTCCGCTGGTCGCCCACCACGCCCGGCACGGTGACGGCATCGTCGATATCGCGCTCGAGGTGCCCGATGTGGACCGCTGCATCGCTCACGCCCGGCGGCAGGGCGCGCGGATCCTGGTCGAGCCGCACGACGAGTCCGACGAATACGGCACGGTCCGCACCGCTGCCCTGGCCACGTACGGCGAAACCCGCCACACCCTCGTCGACCGGTCGCGCTATCACGGTCCGTATCTGCCGGGATATATCGCGCGCCGTTCGAATTATCAGCCGCGGGCGCCGCATCGGCTGTTCCAAGCCGTGGATCACGTCGTGGGCAATGTAGAGCTCGGGCGGATGGACGAGTGGGTGGAGTTCTATCGGCGCGTCATGGGTTTCACCGATATGGCCGAATTCGTCGGCGACGATATCGCCACCGAATACTCGGCCTTGATGAGCAAGGTCGTGGCCAACGGCAACCACCGGGTGAAATTCCCGTTGAACGAACCGGCGGCCGGGCGCAGACGCTCACAGATCGACGAATATCTGGAGTTCTACGGCGGCCCGGGCGTCCAGCACATCGCGCTGGCCACCGGCGACATCCTGAGCACCGTCGACGCCTTGCGCCGGGAGGGCATCGAATTCCTCGACACCCCGGACGCCTATTACGACGATCCCGAACTGCGCGCTCGCATCGGCCACGTCCGCGTCCCCGTACGACAACTGCGATCGCGCGGCATCCTGGTCGACCGCGACGAGGACGGATACCTGCTCCAGATCTTCTGCAAGCCCCTCACCGACCGCCCCACCGTATTCTTCGAATTGATCGAGCGGCACGGCTCGCTGGGCTTCGGAAAGGGCAACTTCAAGGCCCTGTTCCAGGCGATCGAGCGGGAACAGCACGCGCGCGGGAATCTGTGACCGGGCGCGCGTCCTCACCCGGCGTCGGGCAGCGCGCGCAGGCGCGCCTTGATGTCGAGGCGCCGTCGTGACCGCACGGTGTACAGGGCCAGCGCGGCGATGATCGTCCACTGCACCGGGTTCATCAGCGCGACCGCCGCCGGCACCGGCAGGCAATAGATCACCAGGAGTCGCACCACCGCATCGACCGCGAGTCCGGCGCTCCACACCGCCGTGGCGATCGTGAACGCGCGGCGCACGACGGAGTCGTTGTGCCACAACGTCTCCCAGTGCACGGCGGAATCCGGCCCGAGCGCGTGCATGCGCTGCGAGATCGCGAACATCGCCGGCCGGCCCAGCAGGCAGCTGCCCGCCAGCAGCACACTGATCACGGCGGAGGTGATCGGGTCCTTGGCCAGCATCATTCGCTCGTCACCGCCGAGTACGGCCAGGACGAGGCCCAGTGCGTTGAGCAGGAAGACGAACACGGCGATGCCGTCGGCCTTGCGGCGCGCCGCCGCGACAGCGAGCGCCCACCCGCCCGCGACGATCGTCGAACCCACCAGCGCTCGATAGCTGGTGAACCCGGCCGCGAGCAGCAGATAGTAGGTCGCGGGCGACAGGCCGATATCGGCCGCGAATCCGAGCACCCGCCACAGCCGGCGTGGTTCGCTCCCGGTGTCGGCGGCGGTGAATGTGGCGGTGTCGGTCATCGGAATCTCCCCTGTGAGTACTGGCGCTATGTCGTTGACACGCTAGGGATCTCGCGCATGTGCGCGCCTCGGCCGGGAGATGGACCACGGGATCTCCACCCACGGGTGGAGCCGGCCGGCCGAATCTCGGCCCGGCGGTCGTTCCGGCAACGATTCGACCGCGCCTACCGTCGTGGTACCGGCACGACATGCCACCAGGAGGGTTATGCGAGAGGGGCTGCGGGAGTTCGGGCGAAGGCTGATCGGCAACGATCCCGACGCCAGCCCGTTGATGCGTTCGATCGGCGCGACGCTGCTCGCGGCCAATCTGGTGTTCAACCATCGGGGATCGCCGGCGGCGTGGCTGTGGGCGGTGCTGGTGGCCGCCTATGCCGGGTGGCTCGTGTTCGCGGTGGTCGAATCCCGGTATCCGCGGGTGGCCACCCTGACGTTGACCTGGTGCGCGTTGTCGAGCGCGGCGGTCGTCGGAGCGGCCCCGGACATTTCCGCGTTCATCATGCTGTGCGCGGCGGCCAGTGTGCTCGCCCAGCAGTTCCGGTCCGCTACGCGAATCATCCTGCTCGGCTTCGCGGCACAGGTCGCGGTTCTGATCGCCGGTTGTGCGGCGGCCGGAAAGAGCCTCGGCGACCTGCTCACCTACGTCGGCGTGCTCGTCATACTGCTGCTGCTCGGTTTGTATCGCCGACAGCATCGACTGCGCGTACGCCAGACCCAGCTGCTGCTCGAACAGACGCGGCGCGCACAGAACGAACAGGCCCGGGCGGCCGCGCTGGACGAACGTGCCCGGATCGCGCGGGAATTGCACGATGTACTGGCACATTCGCTGGGAGCGCTGAGTATGCAGTTGGAGGTCGCGGAGCTGCTGCTCGACGAAAGGGGCGATATACCGGGCGCATTGGCGCATGTACGGCGCTCGCACCGGCTGGCCCGCGACGGATTGATCGAGGCGCGCGGTGCGGTGGCCGCGCTGCGCGGCGACGTGCCACCGCTGCCCGATGCGGTGTGTGAACTGGTCGAGAGTTATCGGCGCGACCACCGGATGACGGTGGAACTGCGCTGCGACGGCCCCGCCCGGCCGATGGATTCGGGTGCCGCGGTATCGCTGCTGCGCACCCTGCGCGAGGCGCTGACGAATGCCGCCAAGCACGCACCGGGCCGGCCGGTGCAGGTCGCGCTCGAGTTCGCGGCCGACGAGGTGCGACTGTCGGTGCGAAACGCGTTCGCGGAGCAGACGAATCGCGAGCCGCTGCCCGGCGGCGGGTACGGTCTGACCGGGATGCGTGAGCGGATCGCATTGGCCGGGGGCACGCTGTCGTCCGGTGCGGCCGACGGCGAATGGGTTGTGACAGCGGAGGTTCCGATTGAGTGAGGGTCAGGAACCGCTCCGGGTGCTGGTGGTCGACGACCAGCAGGTGATGCGTGAGGGTCTGGTCGCACTGCTGGGCCTGGTCGACGAGGTGCGTGTGGTCGGCGCCGCCGGTGACGGTGAACAGGCGCTGCGGGCGGTGGCGGAGACCGGCCCGGATGTGGTGCTCATGGATCTGCGGATGCCCGTACTCGACGGCGTCGAGGCGACCCGCCGGATCGCGGCCGACCACCCCGGCACCGCGGTACTGGTACTGACCACCTACGCCGACGACGCCTCGATCGTGAGCGCGCTGCGTGCGGGCGCGCGCGGCTACCTCACCAAGGACGCCGGCCGGGCGGAGATCGTCGCGGCCATCCGTGCCGCGGCGGCCGGACAGTCGACCTTCGACGCCACGGTGTCCCAGCGGCTGGTGGACGCCCTGATCGGAGCACGGGACCGGCCGGCGCCGAGTGCGCCCGCCGCCGGTAAGCCGAATCCCGACGGCCTCACCGCTCGCGAGGCGGAGGTCGTCGCGCTGATCACGCGCGGACTGAGCAACGCCGAAATAGCCGCCCACCTGTTCGTCTCGCCGGCGACGGTGAAAACTCATATCAACAACGCCTTCGCCAAGATCGGCGCCCGCAACCGCGCCGACGCCGTCCGCTACGGCTACCGCCACGGCCTGGCCGACCCGACCGCCGACTGAGGTGGTGGCCCCCTGTGCTACGCGACACCCGAGCCCAGGACGCCGAAACCAGTAGAGTGCCCATCATGCGATTGACGGCGGCGATTGTCACCGGGACGGCTCTCGCGGCACTGCTGGCGGGCTGCGGTTCGGGCGACAAGTCCGACAGTGCTTCCCCGTCGGTTCGCCCGCCCGCGAAGGTGGCGGCGCTGGGCGCGTTCGTAGGGGAGTGCGGGCATGTCACCGATGACGAGGTCCGGAATCTGGGTGGGCTCGGTCAGATCTCGCAGGTGTTCAAGAATTCGGTCGGATGCAATTGGCAGGCCGGCGGAATCGGCGGTCCCAGCGTGACGTTCGCGTCGTATCGGGGCAGTCCGATCGGGCGGGAGAAGGCGTGGGTCACCGCGCAGGGCCGCAATCCGGAGTCGATCGAGGTCGGCGGGCATCAGGGTTTCCAGGATGCGAGCCCGGACGGCACCATCTGTGACTTCGCGGTGCAGCTGGGCGACGACTTCTTCGAATGGTCGACCTCGGCCGGCGCATTCGGGCAGGTGTCGACGACACCGTGCGACAAGAACCGCAAACTGGCCGAACTGACCGTGCAGCGGCTGAAGTGAGGGCGGCTGAAATGAGCAACGGCATGCGTGATCGGGGCCGCGTCCGACGCGGCGTGCGGGCGTGCGGGATCGCGGTCCTCGCACTCGCGGTCGGGCTGACGGTAGGCGGCTGTGGTCGCACGGTCCAGGGAACCGCGTTGCCGGCGGGTAGCGGCGGCGGCGTGAACATGAACTTCGACAAGTTGCTGCGCGAATGCGAGGTCGTCAAACAGGAGGACATCGCCAAGGCGACCGGTGCTCAGGACGCGCAGGGTTCGTTCAACGGCGCGGTGTGCATGTGGGATCTGTCGGGTACGCCCGGCGGCGACGGTATGGCCACGCTGAACTGGTACGAGATGGGTTCGCTGCCGAACGAGAAGGCCAACAACGATCGGCTCGGCTACACCACCACCGATGTGAACGTGCAGGGCCGGCGCTCGCTGCAGGTCCAGCGGCCGGGCGATCCGGATTCGTGCGGTGTGATGGCGCCGGCCGCGGACACCGGCATCATCGGCTGGTGGGTGAACTACCGGCCGGGTGGTCATCCGGATCCGTGTGCCGGGGCGAAGAAGCTGGCGGAGTTGACCTTGAACCTGGCGCGCTGAGCGAATGTCGTTCGGCGCCCGGGGTCTTCGCGCGGTGTCGCAGGACCGGGTCCCGGGCGATCGTCGCCTCGCCACCCCGGCCGCGCCGCGCGGGTGGCCTCGAGAGATAGTGAAAACGCATAGTCGGTGGTGGGCCGGGGCCTGCGGACCCCACTTTTGCCCCCCGCCGCGCCGACGGGTATCGTGGATCGCTGTGCCCGGAAGCGTGCGGGCAGGTTTGTGCGTAGAACGTAAGCCAGCGAGAGCGGCCGACCGTTTCAGCGTGCCCGGAAAAGTAGGCATGTACTGCGCGCGACACGCCCGACCTCGGGACGCGTGGAAACGCGATCCGGGCAAGTGGTGACAGCTCTATGACGTCGGTGTGAACTCCGGGGAATCGGGCAGCACCGCCGACAAACAGACATCGAAGAGTTCCAGACACCTGGTTACTGAATAAGGAAAGCCGGTATATGCCAACCATCAACCAGCTGGTCCGCAAGGGTCGTCGCGACAAGGTCGCCAAGACCAAGACTGCGGCCCTGAAGGGGAGCCCGCAGCGTCGTGGCGTGTGCACCCGCGTGTACACCACGACCCCGAAGAAGCCGAACTCCGCGCTGCGTAAGGTCGCGCGTGTTCGCCTGACCAGCGCGGTCGAGGTCACGGCTTACATCCCGGGCGAGGGCCACAACCTGCAGGAGCACTCGATGGTGCTCGTTCGCGGTGGTCGTGTGAAGGACCTCCCCGGTGTGCGCTACAAGATCATCCGCGGCTCGCTCGACACCCAGGGTGTGAAGAACCGCAAGCAGGCCCGCAGCCGCTACGGCGCCAAGAAGGAGAAGAGCTGATATGCCACGCAAGGGCCCCGCACCCAAGCGTCCGCTGATCAACGATCCGGTCTACGGATCGCCGCTGGTCACTCAGCTGGTCAACAAGATCCTGCTGGACGGCAAGAAGTCGACCGCCGAGCGCATCGTCTACGGTGCCCTCGAGCAGGCGCGCGAGAAGACCGGTACCGATCCGGTCGTGACCCTCAAGCGTGCGCTCGACAACGTGAAGCCCGCCCTCGAGGTGAAGCCGCGTCGTGTCGGTGGCGCCACCTACCAGGTCCCGGTCGAGGTTCGTCCGGGTCGCGCCAACACCCTGGCGCTGCGCTGGCTGGTCAACTACTCGCGCGCGCGTCGTGAGAAGACCATGATCGAGCGTCTGGCCAACGAGTTGCTGGATGCGAGCAACGGTCTGGGCGCTTCGGTGAAGCGTCGCGAGGACACCCACAAGATGGCCGAGTCCAACCGGGCGTTCGCGCACTACCGCTGGTGATTGGTCACCCGGTCCGCCGGTGAAGGAACGGCGCCGGGAGGCGAGTCACAGTCGGGTGCGGCACGTGCTCAGCAGGGCACCAATCGGCCGCACCCGACGTTGACATAGTGATGGCCAGGGGCCCGCATCGAAGCGGAACCGCCCGGGCCGTTCCTGAAAATCCTAACTAGCTGATCGCTAACAGAGCAGAGCGGGGAAGATTTCCGTGGCACAGGACGTGCTCACCGACCTCAACAAGGTCCGCAACATCGGCATCATGGCCCACATCGATGCCGGCAAGACCACCACAACCGAACGCATTCTCTTCTACACCGGTATCACCTACAAGATCGGTGAGGTCCACGACGGCGCGGCCACGATGGACTGGATGGCTCAGGAGCAGGAGCGCGGCATCACGATCACGTCGGCCGCGACGACCTGTTTCTGGAAAGACAACCAGATCAACATCATCGACACGCCGGGACACGTCGACTTCACGGTCGAGGTGGAGCGCTCGCTGCGTGTGCTCGACGGTGCGGTTGCCGTCTTCGACGGTAAAGAGGGCGTTGAGCCGCAATCCGAGCAGGTCTGGCGGCAGGCCGACAAGTACGACGTGCCGCGCATCTGCTTCGTCAACAAGATGGACAAGCTCGGCGCGGACTTCTACTTCACCGTCCAGACCATCAAGGACCGGCTGGGTGCCAAGCCGCTGGTGCTGCAGCTGCCGATCGGCGCCGAGGACACCTTCGAGGGTGTGGTCGACCTGGTCGAGAACGTCGCCAAAGTGTGGCGTGGTGAGACCAAGCTCGGTGAGCAGTACGAGGTCGTCGAGATCCCCGAGGACCTCAAGGAGCGGGCGGAGACCTACCGGCAGGAGCTGCTGGAGACGGTCGCCGAGTCCGACGAGGCGCTGCTCGAGAAGTTCTTCGGCGGTGAGGAGCTCTCGATCGAGGAGATCAAGGGCGCCATCCGCAAGATGACGGTCAACTCCGAGCTGTACCCGGTCCTGTGTGGTTCGGCGTTCAAGAACAAGGGCGTGCAGCCCATGCTCGACGCCGTCATCGACTACCTGCCGTCGCCGCTGGACGTCGAGTCGACCTCCGGTCATGTGCCGGGCAAGGAAGACCAGGTCCTGACCCGTAAGCCGAGCGCCACGGAGCCGTTCGCGGCCCTGGCGTTCAAGATCGCGGCACACCCCTTCTTCGGCAAGCTGACCTACGTCCGCGTGTACTCGGGCAAGGTCGACTCCGGCGCTCAGGTCATCAACTCGACCAAGGGCAAGAAGGAGCGTCTGGGCAAGCTGTTCCAGATGCACTCCAACAAGGAGAACCCGGTCAACGAGGCACAGGCCGGCCACATCTACGCGGTCATCGGCCTGAAGGACACCACCACGGGTGACACCCTGTGTGATCCGCAGGACCAGATCGTCCTGGAGTCCATGACCTTCCCGGACCCGGTCATCGAGGTCTCGATCGAGCCCAAGACCAAGTCCGACCAGGAGAAGCTGGGCACCGCGATCCAGAAGCTCGCCGAAGAGGACCCGACCTTCTCGGTGAAGCTGGATCAGGAGACCGGCCAGACCGTCATCGGCGGTATGGGCGAGCTGCACCTCGACATCCTGGTCGACCGGATGAAGCGCGAATTCAAGGTCGAGGCGAACGTCGGTAAGCCGCAGGTGGCCTACCGCGAGACCATCACCAAGAAGGTCGAGAAGCTCGAGTACACCCACAAGAAGCAGACCGGTGGTTCGGGTCAGTTCGCCCGCGTCATCATCGGCTTGGAGCCCTTCACCGGCGAGGATGGCGCGACCTACGAGTTCGAGAACAAGGTCACCGGTGGCCGCGTTCCGCGCGAGTACATCCCGTCGGTGGACGCCGGCATCCAGGACGCCATGCAGTACGGTGTCCTCGCCGGTTACCCGCTGGTCAACCTGAAGGCCATCCTGCTCGACGGCGCCTACCACGAGGTCGACTCCTCGGAAATGGCGTTCAAGATCGCGGGCGCGATGGCTCTGAAGGAAGCGGCCCGAAAGGCCGGTCCGGTGATCCTCGAGCCGCTCATGGCGGTCGAGGTCATCACGCCCGAGGACTACATGGGCGATGTGATCGGCGACCTGAACTCCCGCCGTGGCCAGATCCAGGCCATGGAGGAACGCAGTGGTGCCCGTGTCGTCAAGGCGCTGGTTCCGCTCTCGGAGATGTTCGGTTACATCGGTGACCTGCGGTCGAAGACCCAGGGCCGGGCGAACTACTCCATGGTGTTCGATTCGTACGCGGAGGTTCCGGCCAACGTGGCGAAGGAGATCATCGCCAAGGCGACCGGCGAGTAATCGCAGTCGGGGCGGATTTGCGAGAATCCGCCCCGTTCGGTCGCGTACGACCCCCTGTAAATACAAACCGCACTGCTGCACAAAAGCACGCACTAACTAGTCCAGGAGGACAACAGTGGCGAAGGCGAAGTTCGAGCGGACGAAGCCCCACGTCAACATCGGCACCATCGGTCACGTCGACCACGGCAAGACCACGTTGACTGCCGCCATCACCAAGGTGCTGGCCGACAAGTACCCGGACCTGAACCAGAGCTTCGCGTTCGACCAGATCGACAAGGCTCCGGAGGAGAAGGCTCGTGGTATCACGATCAACATCTCCCACGTCGAGTACCAGACCGAGAAGCGTCACTACGCGCACGTCGACGCCCCCGGTCACGCCGACTACATCAAGAACATGATCACCGGTGCGGCCCAGATGGACGGCGCCATCCTGGTCGTGGCCGCCACCGACGGCCCGATGCCGCAGACCCGTGAGCACGTGCTGCTCGCCCGTCAGGTCGGCGTGCCCTACATCCTGGTCGCGCTGAACAAGTCGGACATGGTCGACGACGAGGAGATCCTCGAGCTCGTCGAGATGGAGGTCCGCGAGCTGCTGGCCGCCCAGGAGTTCGACGAGGACGCCCCCGTCGTCCGCGTCTCCGGCCTGAAGGCCCTCGAAGGTGACGAGAAGTGGGTCGAGTCGATCGTCGAGCTGATGAACGCTGTCGACGAGTCCATTCCGGACCCGGTTCGTGAGACCGACAAGCCGTTCCTGATGCCGATCGAGGATGTTTTCACCATCACCGGTCGTGGCACCGTGGTCACCGGTCGTGTCGAGCGTGGTGTGGTCAACGTCAACGAAGAGGTCGAGATCGTGGGTATCCGCGAGAAGACCACCAAGACCACCATCACCGGCATCGAGATGTTCCGCAAGCTGCTGGACCAGGGCCAGGCCGGTGACAACGTCGGTCTGCTGGTGCGTGGTATCAAGCGCGAAGATGTCGAGCGTGGTCAGGTCGTCATCAAGCCGGGCACCACCACCCCGCACACCGAGTTCGAGGGCCAGGCGTACATCCTGTCGAAGGACGAGGGCGGCCGCCACACCCCGTTCTTCAACAACTACCGCCCGCAGTTCTACTTCCGCACCACCGACGTGACCGGCGTCGTGACCCTCCCCGAGGGCACCGAGATGGTCATGCCGGGCGACAACACCGAGATGAGCGTCAAGCTGATCCAGCCGGTCGCCATGGAAGAGGGCCTGCGCTTCGCGATCCGCGAGGGTGGCCGCACCGTCGGCGCCGGCCGCGTCACCAAGGTCATCAAGTGACTTTGTGATCGGCCGTCACGACATGTGACAGCATGAAAAGGGCCGTTCCCCTCGGGGAGCGGCCCTTTTCGCGTTGCTGGCTCAGTTCTTCTCGGTCGCCGCCAGGAGAGCTTCGGCGAATTCGCGCATCTGGTCGGCGCCGCCGAACCAGGTGGTGACGAGTTCGACTGCGGCGGTGCGCGTTCGGTGGGCGGCGGTGATGAGGCCGTTGAGGTCGACATCGCCGGCTTCGGCGTTGCGGGCCACATTTTCCAGGGTGTGGCTGGCCAGCAGTAACTGCATCACCAGGCCGACGTCGATGGCCGGGGGTTCGCCGGTGGTCTCGGCCCGGCGGCGGGCCGCGCGGCGAGAGGTGGGGGGCAGGCCGGTGCGCGAAGCGATGTCGTCCGGTGTGTCACCGGAGTGCTGATCACCGGTGGCACGACGATTTCGGCGACCACCGGTACCGGCGGCACTCGGGGACGATTCGATGTGGGCGGCTCCGAGTGCCGAATCCTGCTGTGCCGCACCGTCTTCCGGGGCCTCGGTCGTCGGGTCGTCGGCTCGGGTTTCCGCTGCGAGCGACCGGTGCCGGCTGGTCGGAACGGACTCCGCCACCCGGACTTCCGCGGCGCGTCGTCGCAGGACGTCGGTATCGGACTGTTCGGCGAGGGTAGTCGTCGAGGCCGAGCGCAGGCCCACCGTCGCCCCGTTGCGGGAGGGAAGCTGGTGGGAAGCGGCGTGGGCGTTGTCCGCGCGGCTGCGGATCGCCGGGAGCATGTCGGTGTTCTGCCACGATTCCGGATCTCCGGAGCCGGCCTCGTCCGTTCGGTCGGCCGGATCGGAGTGGGCCGGGGGCGTCGACTCCGCGCGGTGGGAGGGGGCCGGCTCGTTCGAATGCCGGTGCGGCAGCCGCGCCGCGGGGGTCGCCATCTCGCCCTTGTCGTCCTCCGCTGCGCCCGTATTCGCCTCGGCGACGGTGTGTTCGGCGGCCTGGGCGCTCTCGGCGACGGATTCGGCCCGCGTAATGGGGTGTGGTGTGTGCTCGCTCCCGGCCGCCGATTCGGTGGTCGGGGTGGGCCGGAGGGCATCGTCGGGCGACCGGTCGGTCAGTGGTGTCGCGGCGAGCCGTGCGGGATCGGCCTCGCCGCCGGCCGATGTCGCGTGACCGATCGCCGTGCGGTGCGCACCTTCCGCTGTCGCGCTGCGGGATTCACTCTCGCTCCCGGAGGCGGCTGCGGGCGGCTCGTTGCCGGCAGTTGCCGGTTCGGTCACCGCGGTGGTGTGCTGCTCACCGGTTGCCGATTCGGTTGCCGCGATGTCGCCGGGGAGCCGGGCCGCGGGGGCGTTCGCGGCGGGCTGCTCGTCGCCGCGTGCCCGCCGAGCAGCACGGGGAATGGGCCGGCGGGGAGTGTCCGGGCGCGGTTCGGTGCTCGCCGGTGTCGCGTCGGCGGCGAGACCCGTTCCGGCACCGGTCGGTTCGGTCCGGGCGATGCCGTGGGCGGGAGTGGGAAGCCGCATCGGGAGTTTCGGCGGAGCCGGGACGGATGCGGTCGACGGGGCACCGGATTCGACCGGATCGGATCGCCGCGGTTCCGGCGGCTCGGCGGACGCCTCGGCCGGCTCGGTTTCGGCGGTACGGGCGCGACTCTGCAGCCCGGGGTCGATGCCCAGGCTCTCCGCGATGCGGCGGACGGTGTCCTCCGGATCCTGGGATCCGGCATCGAGTCCGGTTTCCCAGCTTGCCTTCTCCGGCGTCGGGTTCTCGTTGTCGCCGGGAGCCGTGGACGATCCCAGGACACCCGATCTCGGATCCACCGGCGGCGTCTCCGCCGCGCTCACCGCGAAACTGGAGGTGGGAGCGGATTCGTCGTCGGCCGCAGGATTGTTTCGCGACTGCGCCGCACCCTGCTCGTAGTCCGGATCGAACGGTGAGGCGAACATGCTGCGCTGCGCGGGTTCTCGGGTGGCCAGCGGCGGGATGTTGGTGCGGGCCGATGTGTCGCGGACCGGCAGCGGAGGTGCGGCGGGAGGTGCCGGAACCGCGGTGCCGGCGAGGTAGTCGGGTGAAAAGGACGGAACATCGGTGGGCGAGGCGACCGGGGGCGGCCCGAATACGCTCTCACTCGATCCGGAATCACCGAATTCGGCGCTGTCCCAGCGCAGTCCGAACTTCTCGGCACCGCCGTGCGCGGGACCGCTGCCACCCGTCTGCTGGCCCGGCTCCTCCTCGGAGCGGGTCAGTCGGTGCCCCTCTCGTGCAGTATGGGGTTCTCCGAAACGGGCATTGGCGGGATCCGTCATACACTCCATTCTTATCGCTCACGTTTCGGGGTGCGAGTTCGCGGGGGTGTGGGACGGTTCCCGCCGCCCTTGCGCCGCAGCTCAATCCGTCCGTTTTGCGAGTTCGGTGCCGCGGCGCAGGGTGAGCGACATCAGTTCACTCGGCTCGTCCACCTCGATCCGATGCCAACACCCCCGCGGCACGCCTGGCGGCCGTGGCCGACCGGTGGAGCGCGCTCACGGCGGCCGACACCTACGAGCAGGGATTGCGCGCGTTGGTCGATGGTCTGCTGCCGGCTCGCTGACCCGGCGGCCTCTGCTCAGCCCAGGCTGGTCATGCCGGCCGCGACGACCCGGGAGAGATTCGTGATCTCCTCGGCGCCGGCGAGTGTCAATCCGTCCAGTGCGTGCAACCGGTCGGTGCTCGCGATGGTGAGCATGGCCGACACCCAGGCGGCCGCGCACGCGCGCAGGGTTCCGGGCTGTACCTGCCCGGGCGCGCTCGCCTGCAATACCCGGGCGGTGACGTCGAGCAGCTGATCGCGCATGCGGCGCACCTGTTTTCGCACATCCGGATGCGTATCGGCCTCGCGCCACATGATCACGCGCAGCACCGAGGAATGGTGGTCGCGCAGATTCAGCGCCGCGTCGAGGTTCACCAGGCTGGTCGCCGGATCGCCGGGCCGGACCACCGTGGCGATGTCGTCGATCGGATGTGCGGGAACTCGCTCGGCCATCAGCGCCGAGAGGATCGAGTCCTTGGTGGGGAAGTAATAGAAGACCAGCCCCTTCGGAACGCCGGCCGCGGCGGCTATCGCAGCCGTCGCGGTCGCGTCGAATCCGTGTGCCGCGAACAGGCTTTCGGCGGCATCCAGAATCAGGGCGCGGGCGTCGCCGTCGACCTTGCTGCTGCGGCGACGCCCCGCTCGACGGGGTTTGGGCATCTGCATCAGTGAGCAGTATGCATCCGTGCCGATACCTGCGGAAGGGCGGCCAGGGCGACCACGACGGTCAGTACGCCGACGATCCACGCGGTCCACGACGCCGCGCTGAAGGAGCTGAAGTTCATCACCCATGGCGAGATGAACAGCAGGACGCCGAACAGGCCCATCGCGTAATCGGTTCCGGCGATTCCCGGACGGGTGAACTGGACCAGGCCGGCCAGGGCGATCAGCACGCCGAGCACGATCAGGGTCCACATGGCGCGGTTGCTGTGGTCGGTCCAGATGGGGGACAGGGCGGTGTAGACGCCCAGTGCCACGGCCACGGAACTCAGGGTGCGGTTTTCGGTGAGCATGAGTGCCTCCTCGGGGGCGGAATTATGTTCTGATCTCGGTATAACTCTGATTGACCACCCGATCAATACTTGTTCCGGAAAATTCCTGCACTCGTGTCGGATATGGTGCCCGTCACCGCATTCTAGAACGTGTTCTAGTTTATGGTGGATTGGTGCAGCAATACGTGCCAGCAGTGGGGACCGAGCCAGGAGCGCAGCGATGACAGCCCCGATCGTGATCGTCGGCGCCGGTCTGGCCGGCCTGCGTACCGCGGAGGAATTGCGCCGCGCCGGATACGAGGGCGGAGTGATCCTCGTCGGTGACGAACAGCGCCTGCCCTACGATCGGCCGCCGTTGTCCAAGCAGTTCGTGCGTGGCGAGACCGAGGATACGACGCTGCGCCCCGCCGAATTCTTCGCCGAGAAGAACATCGAGCTGCGACTGGGCCTGGCCGCGACCGGAGTCGACACCGCGGCGCGCACCGTGACCTTCGACGACGGCTCCGTGCTCGAGTACGGACAGCTGATCATCGCAACAGGCCTGCGCCCCAAGCGGATTCCGGGTCTGCCCGAGGCCGCCGGTGTCCACGTCCTGCGGCGGCACGAGGATGCGGCCGCGCTGCGCGACGGACTGGCCACCGCGCGCCGGGCGCTGGTGGTCGGCGCCGGATTCATCGGCTGCGAGCTGGCGGCGAGCTTCCGATCCCGCGGTGTCGACGTGGTGCTGGTGGAACCACAGCCCACCCCGCTGGCCGCTGCGCTGGGCGAGGCGGTCGGCCGCCTCGTCGGGCGCATGCACCGCGACGAAGGGGTGGACCTGCGCTGCGGCGTCGGACTGAGCTCGTTGCAGGTCGAAGACGGCGCGGTCACCGGGGCCACCCTCACCGACGGCACTACGGTCACCGCCGATCTGGTGGTCATCGGTGTCGGCTCCGCGCCGATCACCGAATGGCTGGCCGGATCCGGCATCCCGCTGGTGGAACCGCAGGTGGGCGGGGGTGTCCTCGCCGACGAGGTGGGCCGCACCTCGGTCGAGGGTGTGTGGGCGGTCGGCGATGTGGCCGCATGGCGCCACGACAACGGCCGGCACAAGCGGGTGGAGCACTGGACCAACGCCGGTGAGCAGGCACGGCTGCTGGTGACCGCGCTGCTCGGCGGCGACGTTCCCATGGCCGCCCGGGTGCCGTACGTGTGGAGTGACCAGTACGACCTGAAGATCCAGGTCCTCGGTACCCCGGCGGGCGCCGACGAGATCCGGATCGTCGAGGACGACGGCCGCAAATTCCTGGCGCACTACTTCGACGGCGGAGTCCTGACCGCCGTGGTCGGCGGCGGCCGCACCGCGCAGGTGATGAAGATGCGCGCCGAACTCGCAGCCAACGCCAGGTCCGCCGCACCCGCGAGCTGAACGCCCGCAACGGGCCGTGCCGCCCGGATCGGTCGGTGCGACGGCACGCTAGCGCCGCGCGGAACAGGTCCGGTCGATACCCCGGTCGGGCGTAAGGGTTCGTGGCGACGCTAATACAGTGGCTGGGTGATCGTTGCGCTCATCGATTCGGGACTGGGGTTGTTGCCGACGGGGGCGTGGCTGCGCAAGTTGCGTCCCGACCTCGATCTGCTGCTGCAACTGGATCCCGATGGTGCGCCGTGGGGGCCGAAACCCGAGCAGTGGGTGATCGATCGGGTGCTGGATGCGGCCCGCCGATCGTTGCGGCTCGGCGCGGAGGCCATCGTGCTGCCGTGCAATACCGCCAGCGTCACCGCACTCGAACAGGTGCGGGCCGAGGTCGGGCCCGAGGTGCCGGTGATCGGCACCGTTCCCGCGATCAAACCGGCGGCCGCCGCGTGTGCCTCGGTCGCGGTGTGGGCGACCGCGGCCACGACCGCGAGCCGCTACCAGGCCGATCTCATCGCTCGCTTCGGCGGTGACGCCGATGTGACCGGTGTGGCGTGCCACGGCCTCGCAGACGCGATCGACCGCGGAGATCTCCAGGCCGTCGAGCACGCCATCGCCCGCGCCGCCGAGCAGACTCCTACCGGCACCGAGGCGGTCGTCCTCGGCTGCACCCACTACCCGCTGGTCCTCGATTCCATCGTGGCCGCGCTGCCCTCGGGCGTCCGGCTGTTCGACAGCGCGGAAGCCGTTGCGGGCCAGACACTTCGGCGCATCGACGCCCTGGGCCGGCCGACCGCCGGCGCCGGCACGGTGACGGTCTACAACAGCGGCCGCGCCGGTGAACTGCCCGCGAGTGCGGCGGCCTTCGAATCCGGCCGAGTGCTCGGAGCGGTCGACACCGCGTGCCCGACCGCCTAGTTTCGCGGGGGCACTCGGCGTAGCCGGTGTCGACCCGGTCACGTTCGCGCCCGCGCTTCCCGCCGGCCGGGCACCACCGGCGCCGGTGCCGAAGATCGAAACCTGTTCCGGGACAACTTCTTTCACCGTATCCTGCCGGTGCGCCGGAAAAGGGCTGTGACCTGCGCCCCAGTCAGCCGTGGGAGGTCTGGTGGTCCGTACTCGGACGCGGTTCTACCGTGATTTCTCGCAGACGTACAGCGCGGTCGTCGACGCATTTCCGCACCCACCCCTACCGGGCCGGCCGCCACGAGGCCGGCGCATCGGTAACAGACAGAACCGGAGTTATGGCTACCCGAACGCCTTGGAGCGATGTTCATCCCGGAACCGGCGACCTCGAATCGTCCGGCTCACTACCGACGCCACCGGGTGGTCGCCGTCCGAGCTGGGGGTACCTGTGCAGTGCCGCTCTGAGCGCCGCGACTCTCGTCCTGTTGTTCCAGCCCTGGTTGTCGGCCTCCGGACCGGGCGGCGCGATCCGGTCGGATGCCTTCGGCAGGCTGACCGGTACGACCGTGTCCCAGCAGGACTGGGCGGGTGCAGGGCTGCGCGACACCGATATCAGCGGCACGTGGGCGGTGCTGACCTGTGTCGCGGTGCTCGCGACGATCTTCGCCGCGGTGGCCTATCTGCGCACCCGCGCGTCGATCTTCTCCGCCGCGGCCGCGGTGGCGGGGACCAGTGTGGCGGTGTTCGTCCTCGCGGATGTGCTGTACCTCGACAACAAGGAATCCGAGATGCGCGCGGCGGTCGCTGACGACAGCAGTTTCTCCGGCATCCTCCGCGGCCTTTTCGGTGGGGCACATGCCGCGCATCAACTGGCGGGGGCCCATCTCGATTTCGCCGCAATGCTCGCCGGAATCACGGCTTTCGGCGCGGCGGCCTGTGTGCTGACGAATCATCTGCGCGACAATCCGATTGTGCGCACCGCTGCCCGGCCGACGACGCGATCGGTCGCAGCCGCACACCCCTCGACACCGACCACGTCGCCCACGACACCAGCCGCGCCTCATCCGATCCCGGCAGCACCGCAACTGGTGTCGCCCGCAGCGACCGCACCGCACCAGGCGCCGACCGCGCCGCAGCTCGTGCCGGCCGCATCGCAGCCGGTACCGGCCGCACCCCTTTCGGCTCCGACAGCACCGCACCCGGCGCCGCCCGCACCGGCGACACCCCCGGCGCCCGTTGTCGAATTCGGGGATATCACCGCGGAGCGGCACGAGCCCGCGCCGAGCGCCGCCGAACTCCCGCCGTTTCCGGTTCGGAAACAACCGAGCTGGCGCATCGTCATTCCCGCGGGAGCGGTGTCCGCGCACGCTCCGGCGCGGGGGGAGCGCACCTTCGCCAATTAGACCCGCCACGCCACGTGTCCGGCCGCGGCCGGACACGTGGTCGTCGGGAATCGGGTGAAGGGTGAGTGATACTGCCGTACATGATCGTTGCGCATCATCCGGAGGATCGGCATCCGGCGTCGAGCGGTGTCGGCGGAGTGCGGGCATGAACTCCGCGCCGACCGCCGCCGATGTCGCCCGTGCCATGGACGAGCTGGGAGATCCCGGCCGCGCCCTCGAGTTGCGGCGGTTCTTCAAAACCGGGCCCGGGGACTACGGCGAGGGCGACGTCTTCCTCGGAGTTCCCGTGCCGCAGACCCGCAAGGTCGCGAAACAATTTTCCGCACTTCCCGTTTCGGAGATAGCTGAGCTTTTGCGGAGTCCGGTGCACGAACATCGGCTCGCGGCGTTGGTGATCGCGAACAATGCCATGGCGAAGGCGGGGAAACCGCGCACGTACGACGTTGCCGCGCAACAGGAAATCGTCGAGATGTATCTGGCGGCGGTGCGCGGCGGGCTCGTGAACAATTGGGATCTGGTCGACGTATCGGCCGAGAACATCCTCGGCCCGTGGTTACTGGAACGGCCGCGCGATCTGCTCGACGAACTGGCGCGGTCGGAATCGCTCTGGGAACGACGGGTCGCATTGCTGACGACCTTCGCATTCATCAAGGCCGGCGACGCCTCGACCACGTTCGCACTGTGCGAACGGCTGCTCGACGATCGGCGCGACCTGATTCAGAAGGCGGTCGGATGGATGCTGCGGGAAGTCGGCAAACGGGTGGACCGCGCCCTGCTCACCGAATTCTTTGACCGCCGTGCCCACGATATGGGCCGCACGGCACTGAGTTACGCCACCGAACATCTGGAACCCGAGACGCGCGCGGCCTATCGGGCGCAACGGCAGGCGCCGTAAGCCGGCTCGCCCACTATGCGGTGTCCGCCGCGGTACCGATACGGCGGCCGTGCACCGCGGCGGATTGCCCTGCCGCGCACGGCCCAGCGGGCGGCTGCGGCAGCGGCGGTCCTCAGAACTGGATCTTCAGATGATCGGTGACCGGATGCGCCTGGCACCCGAGGATGTACCCGGCTTCGATGTCCTCCGGATCGAGAATCTCCGAATTGTCCATCTCCACTTTGCCTTCCAGCACGGTGCAGGCGCAGGAGCCGCATTCGCCTTCCTGGCAGGAGTACGGCACGTCCAGGCCCTTGGCGAGCATGATGTCGACCAGGGTCTGACGCCGCGGCCACTGCATGGAATGGGTCTGGCCGTCGAGTTCGACCTCCACGGTGGCCGCGTCGGCGGCGTCCTCCTCGCTGACCTCGACCGGCGCGCCGGCGGCGAACGGATCGCCGGACAGCGAATTGAAGACCTCGGCGTGGGTGCGGTTGCGCGGCACCTCCAGCTGGGCCAGTGCGTCGTGCACCCGGTCCATGAACGCCTTCGGCCCGCACATGAAGGCGCGGAAACCGGTGTACGGGGTGCACAGCGCGGCCAGTCCGTCGGCGGTGGGCAGGCCCTGCAGCGTCTCCAGCCAGTGCACCACCACGAGCCGCTGCGGATTCTTGTCGGCGAGTTCGCGCAGTTCGTCGGCGAAGATGACCGATTCCGGATCGCGGTTGGCGTAGACCAGCACGATCCGGCCGGTGCCGCGGGCCAGCGCCGATTTCAGGATCGACATCACCGGGGTGACACCGCTGCCGGCGGCGAACAGCAGCAGATCCTCGTCCAGATCCTTCGGCGTGAAAATGCCGGAAGGCGGCAGCACCTCGATCTCGTCACCGGCTTTGACGTTGTCGCACACCCAGTTCGACGCGTATCCGTCGACCGTGCGTTTCACGGTGACCTTCGGCTGCACATCGGTGTGCGGCGAGCTGGCCAGCGAATAGCAGCGCGCGACCGAACCGGTGCGCTCGCTCGGGATGCGCAGCGTCAGAAACTGGCCGGGCTGGTAGGCGAAGCGCTCGCGCAGTTCTTCGGGCACGTCGAAGACCAGCGAACAGGCGTCGGCCGTCTCGTTGACGACAGCGGCGACCCGCAGCACGGCCGATCGTGAGCTGTGCGGTACGACGGGATCGGCGGTGGTCATGGTGTCCTCTCGGGGCCGGGCACTGGAGCAGGCAAACTAGAACGTGTTCTAATTTATGATACGTGGCCGTCCCGCTGCCGGACAAGCTGGGCCTCGAGCCCCGCGATCAGCACATCCATACCGAAGTCGTAGGAGTATTTGCCGCGCAGATCGCCCATGTGCTTGACGGCCCGCTCGACGGCTTCGGGAAGCGGCATGTCGACCAGCGCGGATCGGTCCCGTGGATTGACCCGGGCGCGGCCGAACAGATACGTGTGAATGGTGGCATAGGCGGCGAGCACATTGCGATCGTCGAAGCCCGCATCGGACAGGATTTCCATCACAGCGGCGATCAGATCGAGCTGTTTGCCCAGCGTCTGTTCGATCAGCACATCGCCGAGGCCCGGATGTTTGCGCAGCTTCTCGTCGATCTGATCGATGAGTTCGCGCAGGCGCTGCTGCCAGGTGCCGAATTCCGGCGGTGGGGTCCGCACGCCGGTCAGGGCCGCGCTGGCTACCAGATCGAGCAATTCGCGCTTGTCGGCGACGTAGTAGTAGGGCGCCATCGGCGAGACGCCTAGTTCGCGGGAGAGCCGGCGCATCGACAGCTTCTCCACGCCGTCGGCGCGCACCACACGCAATGCGGCCTCGACTATCTCGGCTTCCGAGAGTGTGTTGCCGCCCCCGCTCGTCTGCATCCGTCCGACTCCCATGCCACCTCTAGACTTGCGCAGCCCGCCCGACGGCCACCCGTCATCTGCTGTTCAACGTGCTTGCCTTCCGCAGTCTAGAGTGCGCGTTCGTGGTCGCGGCCCGGTACGTGGAGGAGATCGGCGCACGCGGCGACGCCGCATCTCACGCGGTAGTAGCCGGAGATGAACTATCGCGTCCCAGGCGGAATCTCGTTGATCATGAAGCGAATGTTGCCGTGCGATAGCTAGATAGCGTCGATGGTCATTGACACCCACGCAACGCCGGAGCCGGTGGGTTGCCGCCGGATTCGTATCGAATTCGGTCCGTTTTTTCGACACGGGATGCCCGGAGGGCGGTTAGCGCATAGCATTCTTGGAATGCGCCATGATCGACTGCCCAACGGGTTCGGGGTGCGAATCGATCCTCGGGTGCGCACCTATTCCGGTGGACGGCTCTTGGTCGGTGGCTCGCCGACGAGGTTGCTGAAACTTGCTCCGGAAGCGGCCGCCCTGATCGGTGACGGGTATCTCGAAGTGACGGATCCCCAGTCCGCGGTGGTTGCCAGACGGCTGCTCGACTCCGGGGTGGCCAACCCGCGTCCGCGCCTGCTTCCTTCCCCCGAGGAGGTCACGGTCGTGGTGCCGCACTGCAACGACGCCGCCGGATTGCAGCGGCTGCTCTCTACCCTGCGCGGGCACAGCGTGGTGGTCGTGGACGACGGTTCGGACCGGCCGGTTCGGATTCCGCGCACCGGTGGCCGTTGCCGCGTCACCGTGCTCCGCCACGATGCACGCCAGGGCGTGGTCGCCGCGCGCAATGCCGGACTGCGGGCGGCGACAACGGAATTCGTCGCATTCCTGGATTCCGATGTGGTCCCCCGCGCGGGCTGGCTGGAGGTCATGCTCGGCCATTTCAGCGATCCCGAGGTCGCGTTGGTCGCGCCCCGCATCGTGGCGCGCGAGCCGGATGCCAGTGTGCTGGGCCGCTACGAGAGCGCGCGGTCGTCCCTGGATTTCGGCCGCCGGGAAACCGCGGTCAGTTCGCGCGGCTCGGTGTCGTACGCGCCGGGCGCGGCCCTGCTGGTGCGGCGGCACGCACTGCTGGCCGAGGGCGGATTCGACGAGCAGATGCGCTCGGCCGCCGATATAGATCTGTGCTGGCGACTCGAGCGCGCCGGCTGGCGGTTGCGCTACGAGCCCGCCGCACATGTCGCCTGCGATCAACCGGCCTCGTTCGGTAAGTGGTTCGGGCGCAAGGTTTCTCACGGCGCCGCCGCGGCGCCGCTGGCCCGGCGCCACGCCGGGATGGTCGCCCCGCTGTCGGTGCCGTTCTGGACCGTCGCCGCGACCGCGCTGCTGGCCACCGCCTCGCGGGCCGGAATCCTGGGCGGGTTCGCCACGCTGCTCGCCGCGCTGATCCGGCTGCGGCGGGTGTTCGCCGAACTCGACAATCCGACGCGCGTGGCGGCTATCCATCTGGCCCGCGGATTCTCCGCCGGGGTGTGGCGGATCGTCTCGGCGTTGTGCCGGCACTACTGGCCGGTGACCGTGCTGGCGATGATCGCCTCCCGGCGCATCCGTCGGCTCGCGGTCGCGCTGGCGATCGCCGACGGACTGGCCGACTGGTTCACCCACCGCGATGCCGGCGGCCTGGATCCGGTGCGGTATCTGATGTGCAAGCGGCTCGACGACCTCGCCTACGGGACCGGCCTCTGGTCGGGTGCGCTGCGTGCTCGCAACGTGGCCGCGCTGCGCCCGGCCGTTCCGCGGCATTGATGGCCGGGGTCACAGTTGGCCCCGATATGCCGTCTACCTCACATTTCGCCGCGATCCGACGCCGGTGTGACCTGTCGGACAAACCGTATGCTTCGCCCATGCCCTTCCTGACCCGCCGGTACAGTGTGGGACGGGAAAGAAAGGCAAATGGTCAGCAATCTCACAGGCGATAACCGTCCCGAGGGCAGGGTCGAGCCCGGGACACAGCTCGGTGCGCTGGAAGCCTATGCCGCTCAGGCCCACGGTTACCTCAGCGTCGGGGGTGATCAGCTCAATCAGCTGCCCGGATTGCTGCGTCCGCTGGTTCTGGAGTCCTGGCTGCGCAGTCTGCGCGGCGGGGTCGACCCCATGGACGTACTCGACGGCCGCGGTCTGCGCGGTGCCGATCTGCAGCGCTACCGCGACAACCATCCGATTGCCGCGGTGATGCCACTGGTCGACAAGCTGCTGCTGCAGGACGCCACCGGCATCGGCCTGATCGTGGTCGTCGCCGACCAGTTCGGCCGGGTGCTGTCGGTGCACGGCAACCCCGACCGGGTCGAGGCCGCCGCCGAGGTCGGCCTGCGCGAGGGCGACGATCTGTCCGAACGCCGCATCGGCACGAACGCGGTCGGACTGGTGGTCCGCACCGGGCGCGCCACCTGGATCCACGGCCCCGAACACTTTCTGCACCGGATGCATCAGCTCACCGGGGCGGCCGCGCCCGTCCACGATCCGGACGGCCGGTTGGTCGGCGTGCTGATGATCGCCGGCGGCGTGCGTGTCGCGCGCCCGGAGATTCTGGCATTGGTGAAGGCGGCCGCGACCGCGGCGGAAATGGATCTGGTGCTCGCGGCGGTGCGCACC
This sequence comes from Nocardia sp. NRRL WC-3656, assembly GCF_000720265.1. Classification (NCBI taxonomy): domain Bacteria; kingdom Bacillati; phylum Actinomycetota; class Actinomycetes; order Mycobacteriales; family Nocardiaceae; genus Nocardia; species Nocardia sp. NRRL WC-3656. Next base: position 56,161 of record NZ_JOJF01000019.1, read on the forward strand.
GAACAACGAGGCGCGGATCGCCGTGCGCCCGTGGGGCATTCGACGCCGCCGCGGACCGCCGGCCGGCTGGCGCTGGAGGTGCTGGGGCTGGGCCAGCCGCAGTTGTCGGTCGACGGCGAGCGCATCGCGTTGTCGCAGCGGCATGCCGAGATCCTGCTGCTGCTGGCCGAACACGCCGAAGGTCTGTCCGCCGATCATCTGGCGTTGCTGCTCGACGACACCGACCTCGACAACGCCACCATCCGCGCCGCCATGTCGCGGCTGCGCTCGGTGGTCGGCCCGGACGTCTTCGGCTCGCGGCCGTATCGGTTGCGGGTGCCGGTGTCCACGGATGTGGAGGCGCTGCGCGCGGCACTGGACTCCGGTGATGTGCACAGTGCGGTCCGCCATTACACCGGACCAGTGCTGCCCCGTTCGACCGCTCCCGGAGTTATAGACATCCGCGATGAATTGCGGGTGCGGCTGCGGACCGCAGTGTTACGTTCCGGTGACGCGGCCGTGCTGAGCCGTTGGACCTCGGGGGCCGAGGGGCGTGACGATGCCGCCGCGTGGGTGGCCTATCGAGCCACCGCCGATCGCGATTCCGCTCTGTATGCCCAGATCGAGGCCAAAATTCGGGTGCTCGACCGGCGGATGGGCGCCGATGCAACGCAGATGCAACGTTTCGGCTCGTAGGCTCCGCGTCTGAAAGTGTCCTGACTCACACAAACAGGTCACAGTGTGGTTTCGGGCACATCTCTGCCCCGAGATCGACCGAATTGGACGCTAGTCCGAGTTTTTTTGAGGGAACTGATTCCTTTTTATTAGTCTTCGGCCTAGTGTTCGCTGCATGAACGGTGGCGCGAGTCGCCACCGGCCGATGCAGGAGATGAGGCCGCGGGAGCTCGGGGCCGCGATGTTGGAGGAAGTCGAGTTCGAGGATGAGTTGGTGACCGCACCGGTTCACCGAAATTACTGAGACACAAACCATTTCGCTCTTTCACACCTTCGCGATCGCGTGAGGTGTATTCGCCGAACCATCCGTGGCAAAGCCAGGGTCCGCGTCGTCGCGCGGTGCCCGGGGCTTATTTCGTGCTGCCCGAAAAGCGTTCGGTCGCTGGGTATTTCGTCAAACGAGGAGGCTCTGGTGCAGAGTTCGGAGTTGAGCGGGTTCGGTCCGGTTGAAGGTCACGGCGCCGAGATCACGTCGGATCCGTCGCCGTTCCCGTTGACGCCGGCGCAGCTCGGCGTCTGGTACGCCCAGCTGCTCGATCCGCGGACTCCGATCAACATCGCCCAGTACGTCGACGTGCACGGAGACCTCGATGTCGAAGTGCTGCAAAAGGTCTCGGTCGAGGCGGCCCGGGAGTTCGGGTCCACGGTGGTGCGGCTCGGCGAAATCGACGGCGAGCCGTATCAGTGCGTGGACCCGCGGCTTCCCGTCGACATCGTGCCGGTCGATCTGCGCGATGCCCCCGATCCGGTCGCGGCGGCCCACGACTGGATGCGCGCGGACTACACGCGGCCGGTGGATCTGCTGACGGACCGGCTCTTCGCCGGCGCCGTACTGCGGGTCGGTGAACGGCGCTGGTTCTGGTATCTGCGCGCCCACCACATCGTTCTCGACGGATTCGGCGCCCTGACCAACACCATGCGCGTCGCCGAGCGCTACACCGCCGAGCTGCGCGGCATCGAACCCGAACCGGCCAAGGCCGGCAGCCTCGAATCGCTGGTCGAGGGTGAACGCGGCTACCGCGACAGCACCCGGTTCGGCTCCGATCGCGGGTACTGGGGCGAGCGGGTCCGCGATCTGGACGGCGCGACCACGCTCAACGGCCGCAGCGCACCCCGCGCGGCCGGAAACCTGGTCTACGGCCGCCGGCTGCCGGACAAGATCGCCACCCGGATGAACGACCTTGCGACAGCGCATGATTCGACGGCCGCCGTGGTGTTGCTCGCGGCCTTCGCGGCCTATCTGGCCCGGCTGAGCGGACGCGACGAGGCGGTGCTGAGCCTGCCGGTGACCGCCCGCACGACGGCCGTGATGCGGCGCTCGGCCGGCATGCTCTCCAATATCGTCCCGCTGCGGTTGCAGGTCGGGCAGGCCACCTGGGCGCAGTTGTTGCAGCAGACCCGGGTCGAGGTCGCCGGGGCCCTGCGGCATCAGCGCTACCGGCACGAGGACATCCGCCGCGACGCCGGCATGGAAGGCCTGGCCACCCGCCGCGCGCTGTTCGGGCCACTGGCCAACATCATGCTGTTCCGCAGCGACCTGACCCTGGGTGATACCACCGGCCGCTACCACGTGCTCTCGACCGGGCCGGTCGAGGATATGAGCCTCAACGTCTACTACGGCGACAGCGACCGGGTGCACGTCGACTTCGAGGCCAACCCGAATCTGTACCGCGCCGACGACATCGCCCGTCATCACGCCCGCTTCGTACGGTTCCTGGAGCGGCTGGTCGACCTCGATCCCGAGCGGCCGCTGTCGTCGGTGGCGGTCACGACCGATCTGGAGCGCGAGGTCAGCCTCCGGATCTGGAATGCCACCGAGGTGGATATCGACGCGCTTGCGGGTGCGGACGCGACCCTGGTGTCGATGTTCGAGCGCCAGGCGGCGCGGACCCCCGAGGCCGTCGCGCTGCGCGGATCGCGGACCCTCGGCTACGCCGGGTTCGCGGCCGAGGTCAACCGGCTCGCGCGGTATCTGATCGCGCACGGCGCCGGACCGGAAACCACGGTGGCACTGCATATTCGGCGTTCCCCGGAGCTCGTGGTCGCGATGTACGCGGTGCTGGCGGCGGGTGCGGCGTATGTGCCGCTGGACCCCGACCATCCCGCCGATCGCATCGGCTACGTGCTCGAGACCGCGAAGCCGGTCTGCGTGCTGACCACCGCCGGCGATCACGGCGACGGTGACACCCGGTGGATCGACATCGACGAACTGGACCTGTCGGCGCTGTCCGAGGGACCGGTGACCGATGCCGAGCGGATCTCGCCGCTGCGGCCGCAGCATCCCGCGTACGTCATCTTCACCTCCGGTTCCACCGGGCGGCCGAAGGGCGTCGCGGTCACCCATGCCGCGATCGTCAACCGGCTGGTCTGGATGCAGAGCGCCTACCGGCTCACCGCCGCGGACGTCGTCCTGCAGAAGACCCCCGCCACGTTCGACGTGTCGGTGTGGGAGTTCTTCTGGCCGTTGCAGGTCGGCGCGAGCCTGGTGCTGGCGACGCCCGACGGGCATCGCGACCCGGCCTACCTGCGCACGGTGATCGCCGAATTCGGCGTCACCATCGCGCATTTCGTGCCTTCGATGCTGGCGGCCTTCCTCGGCGGCGTGGTCGATGCCTCCGAATTGAGTTCGCTGCGTGCGGTGTTCGCGTCCGGTGAGGCGTTGCCCGGACCGCTGGCGCAGCGACTGCGGGCCGCGGCGCCGCGCGCGCGGCTGCACAATCTGTACGGACCCACCGAGGCAGCGGTCGATGTCACCGCGCATCAGGTGGGCCCGCTCGATACCACCGGTGTGCCGATCGGCGCACCGGTCTTCAACACCCGGCTGTACGTGCTCGACGCACGGCTGCAGCCGGTGCCCGTCGGCGTTCCGGGTGAGCTGTATCTGTCGGGGGTTCAGCTCGCCCGGGGCTACGTCGGGAGGCCGGAGCTGACCGCCGAACGGTTCGTCGCCGATCCGTTCGCGGACAGTGAGACGGAGGCCGGCCCCGGGGCGCGGATGTATCGCACCGGGGATCTGGTCCGCTGGACGGCCGACGGTGAGCTCGAGTATCTGGGCCGCACCGATTTCCAGGTCAAACTGCGCGGGCTGCGGATCGAACTCGGCGAGATCGAAGCGGTGCTCGGCGCGGTGCCCGGGGTCGCGCGCGCGGTGGTCGTGGTGCGCGACGATGCCGGCACGGGTGCGCAACTGGTGGCCTATCTGGTCGAGACCACCGCCGGCGCGGTCGACGTGGCGCGCGTGCGCGGCGCGGCCGCGCGCGAGTTGCCCGGATATATGGTGCCCGCGGCGTATGTGATGCTGGCATCGCTGCCGGTCAACGCCTCCGGCAAACTCGATCGGGCCGCGCTTCCCGCGCCCGAGCGGACGGCCGGACAGTACCGCCGGCCGCAGTCGGTCTCGGAGCGGGCGGTCGCCGAGGTGTTCGGTGAGGTGCTCGGCCGTGAGCGCCTCGGACTCGACGACGACTTCTTCGCCCTGGGCGGTAATTCGCTGGTCGCGACGCAGGTGGCGGCGCGATTGAACGCCGACCTCGGCTGCGCGCTGACCGTGCGGGAACTGTTCGAGGCCACCACGGTCGAGGCGCTCGCCGAGCTGATCGACCGCGCCTTCGAAACCGAGGACATGCACGAGAGCGCCGGGCCGGTCGCCGGGCCGCGACCGCAGGTGCTGCCGCTCTCGCCCGCGCAGCAGCGCATCTGGTTCCTCAACCGGTTCGAGGAGGACAGCGCCGGCTACAACATGCCGTTCGTGGTCCGGATGACCGGCGCGGTGGACACCGAGGCCCTGCGCGCGGCCCTGGCCGATGTGGTGGCCCGCCACGAGGTGTTGCGCACCGTCTTTCCGGCGGACGACGAGCTCGTGGCCCGGCAGCATATTCTCCCCGCCGGGCAGGTGGGGCCGGAGTCCTTCGCGGTGGAAACCGTTGCGGCGGAGGGCCTCGCCGCCGAGTTGACGCGGCTGGCGGCCCGCGGCTTCGATCTGACCGCCGAAATCCCGTTGCGAGCGACGATTTTCGAACTGGCCGCCGATGATGTCGCGCTGGCGATCGTGCTGCACCACATCGCCGCGGACGGACTCTCGCTGCCGGTGCTGGCGCGGGATGTGGCCGCCGCCTATACCCGCCGCCGGTCGGGTATCGACGCCCCCGAGGCGTTGCCGGCGGTGCAGTACGCCGATTACGCGCTGTGGCAACGAGATCGGCTCGGTGTCCCCGAAAATCCAGAATCCCTGGCCGCCCAGCAGCTCGGCTACTGGGCGCACACGCTGGCGGGAATTCCCGACCAGCTGGACCTGCCCGCCGATCGGCCGCGGCCCGCGGTGGCCGCCGGCCGGGGCGCCACCTATCGCTTCGACCTACCCGCGGACCTGCACGCGGCGATCTCCGAACTCGCCCGCGCCCAAAGTGTTTCGACCTTCATGGTGCTGCACGGCGCGCTGGCCGCGCTGCTCGCGCGGATCTCGGGCGGCGATGACATCGTGATCGGCACCCCGGTCGCCGGGCGTGGTCACCGCGAACTCGACGATCTGATCGGCATGTTCGTCAACACGCTGGTGCTGCGCACCCGAGTGGCGGCCGACGAACCGTTCACCGCTCTGCTGCAACGGGTCCGGGCGGTGGACCTGGGCGCCTTCGCCCACGCAGATCTGCCGTTCGAACAGTTGGTGGAGGCGCTGAACCCGGTCCGTTCGCAGGCCCGCCACCCGTTGTTCCAGGTGATGCTGGGTGTGGCCGACACTCAGGACATCGCCGTCGAGTTACCCGGATTGTCCGTGCGGACGAGTACCCTGGACACGGCGGTGACCAAGTTCGACCTTCAACTGACGGTCACCGAAAGCTTCGCCGGTGCCGGTCCCGGGGAAGGTCCGGCACCGGCGGGGATCACGGCGGAGTTCACCTACGCCACAGATCTTTTCGAGTCGGACACCATCGCGGCGTATGCGCGGTGGTGGCGGCAACTGCTCGTCCATATGGTCGCCGAGCCCACTCGTGCGGTGGGCCGGCTGCCGCTGCTCGACGCCGCCGAGTTGCGGCGCACGATCGACGCCGGCCGCCGCGGCGCGGGGGGAACGGCTCCCGACGTGCTCACCGCGTTCGAGCGGCAGGCCCTCCTGCGGCCCGATGCGGTGGCCGTGCTCGACGGCGAGCGGCAATACACGTACGCCGAGCTGTCGGCGCGGATCAACCGCCTGGCCCGCCATCTCGTCGGCGCGGGCGTCGGCCCGGAATCGCTGGTCGTCCTGGGGATGCGCCGGTCGGCCGAGCTGGTGATCGCCGCCTACGCCGTGCTGGCCGCCGGCGGGGCGTACGTACCGGTCGACCCGGATCAGCCGACGGCCCGGTTGCGGCAGGTGGCCGAGACCGCCGCGCCGGCATGCATGCTGACCGCCGGGGATGCGCCCGATCTGGACATTCCGCGGATCGCGATCGATGCGCTCGAGCTCGACGGCCTGTCCGATCGCCCGCTCACCGACGCCGACCGGCTCGCCCCGGTGCGTTCGGCCGACACCGCGTACGTCATCTTCACCTCCGGATCCACCGGAACGCCGAAAGGCGTTGCCGTCCAGCGCGGTTCGCTTGCCAACCAGATCGCCTGGATCGCCGCTGAGTACGGGATCGGTGAGCGGGACGTGGTGCTGTTCAAGACCCCGGCGACCTTCGACGTTTCGGTATGGGAGCTGTTCGCGCCGCTCGGCAGCGGAGCGCGGCTGGTGGTCGCCACACCGGACGGGCATCGCGACACCGCGTATCTGGCCGCGACCGTCGCCCGGCACGCCGTGACCATGATCTCGTTCGTACCGTCACTGCTGGCGACTTTCGCGAACACCGTGACACCGGCCGATATCCGCACGCTGCGGTGTGTTCTCGTCGCCGGCGAGGCCCTCAACGGAGAGGCCGTGCGGGCGTTCGCCGCGGTGAGCGATGCCGCCGTGCACAATCTGTACGGGCCCACGGAATTCACCGTGCACGCCACCCACGCGCCGGTTGCGCCGGACCGCACCGGTCCCGCGCCGATCGGTAAGCCGGTGCGCGACAGTCACATTCTGGTGCTCGACCGGCAGCTGCAGCCCGTTCCCGACCTGGTGATCGGCGAGCTGTACCTGTCCGGTGCGCAGGTCGCCCGGGGGTACCACCGCCGGACCGGCGCGACCGCACAGCGATTCGTGGCCGATCCGTTCGGCCCCGCGGGTGCTCGCATGTACCGCACCGGTGACCTCGTGCGCCGCCTCCGCAACGGGGATCTGGAATATCTGGGGCGCAGCGACTTCCAGGTGAAGGTGCGGGGCCAGCGCATCGAACTGGGCGAGATCGAGGCGGCGCTGCTGGCCACGCCCGGCATCGAGGCGGCAGCGGTGCGGGTGTACCGGCATCGGGCCGGCGATCTGCTGGTGGCCTATGCGGTGTGCGACGGCGATCCGCGGACCCTTGCCGAAAGCCGGCTGCGGGATCGGCTGCCGTCGTACATGGTGCCCAGCGCCTACGTCGCGCTGGCGGCCATGCCGCTGACGGCCTCCGGCAAACTCGATCGCGCCGCCCTTCCCGATCCGGTACTGGCCACCGAACGGTTCCGTGCGCCGGAGAGCGCCGAGGAGAAGGCCGTGGCGGCGGTCTTCGCCGGTGTGCTGGGTGCCGAACAGGTCGGGCTCGACGACGACTTCTTCGCCCTCGGCGGCAATTCGCTGGTGGCGACCCAGGTGTCGGCCCGGCTGGCCGAGGCGCTGGACCGCGAGGTCGCGGTGCGCCTGCTGTTCGAGAACCCGGTGGTCGCGAATCTTGCCCGGCGACTGCGGGATTCGTCTCCTCGCCGGCATCGCGCGTTGACCGCCGGGCCCCGGCCGGAGCGGCTGCCGCTGTCCTACGCGCAGCAGCGGATGTGGTTCCGCAACCAGTTCGACACCGAATCGGCGGTCGACAATCTGACCACCGCCATCCGGCTGCGGGGCGAGCTGGACGTCACCGCCCTCGCCGCGGCGGTGCGCGATGTGCTGGCGCGGCACGAGGCCCTGCGTACCCGGTATCCCGCCGTCGACGGCGTGCCCTTCCAGCAGATACTCGACCCGGCGGACGTGGTGGTCGACCTGGCGCCCCAGCCGGTGCCCGAGGACGAGTTGGCGCAGCGCCTGCGGGCCGAGGCGGCCGTCGCCTTCGCGGTGCGCGACCAGGCGCCGATCCGGACGGCGCTGCTGCGTAGCGCCGCCGATATGCACGTGCTCGTCGTCTCCATTCACCACATCGCCGCGGACGGCTGGTCGATCGCCCCGCTGACGCGGGATCTGATCCAGGCCTATGCCGCGCGCACGGCCGGCCGGGCGCCGCAGTGGCTGCCGTTGCCCGTGCAGTACGCCGACTTCGCGCTCTGGCAGCGGGCCGTGCTCGGCTCCGAGGACGATCCGAATTCACCCATCGCCGAGCAGATCCGGTTCTGGGCAGGCGAACTGGCGGGCCTGCCCGATGTGCTGGCCCTGCCGGGCGATCGGCCGCGGCCGGCGACGGCGACGGGCCGCGGCGCCCGATACCGCTTCGCGGTGCCCGCCGAGACCGTCTCCGCGCTGCGTGAGCAGGCCGAGCGGACCGGCGCCACCTTCTTCATGGCGCTGCACGCCGCCTTCGCGGTGGTGCTGGCGAAACTGTCCGGGCAGCGCGATATCGCGATCGGTACGCCGATCGCCGGCCGGGGTGAGGCCGCACTCGACGATCTGGTCGGCATGTTCGTCAATACGCTGGTGCTGCGCGCCGACGTCGCGCCCGAGTCCTCGTTCACCGCACTGCTCGACGCGGTGCGCGACGGCGACCTGCGCGCCTTCGCCCACCGCGACGTTCCGTTCGAGCGTCTGGTCGAGGTGCTGAATCCGATGCGCTCGGCGGCCCGGCACCCGCTGTTCCAGGTGATGCTGGATCTGCGCCAGGCCGCCGCCGGTGAACCGCGACTGCCGGGGCTGAGCGCGACGACGCTCGAACTCGATTCCGGCACCGCCAAATTCGACCTGCACCTGACGGCCGAGGAAGCGGCCGACGGCAACCTGGCGGCGGTCTTCGAATATGCGACGGACCTGTTCGACGAGCCGACCGTCGCGGGATTCGCGCGCCGGTTCCGCCTGGTACTGGAAGCCCTCCTCGCACAGCCGGAACGGCCCGTCGGCGATATCGAACCGATGTCGGCCGCCGAACGCGAAGAGATCCTCGGCACATGGAACGACACCGCCCACGAGGTGCCGGCGACCACACTGGCCGACCTGTTCGCCGAGCAGGCGCGGCGCAGCCCGAATGCCGTCGCCCTGCGCTTCGAGGGCGCCGAATGGACCTATGCCGGCTTCTCGGCGCGGGTGAATCGACTGGCGCGGCTGCTGGTTTCGATCGGCGTCGGCCCCGGCCGCACGGTGGCCCTGGGCATCCGCCGCAGCGACGATCTGGTGGTCGCCATGTACGCGGTGGTCGCCGCAGGCGCCGCCTACGTACCGCTCGACCCCGATCATCCCGCCCGGCGCATCGGTGACGTACTGCGCACCGCGCGGCCGGTGTGCGTGCTGACCCGCTCCACCGATGGGCTCGATCTCGATACGAGCGGTCTGGTCAGTCACTGCGCCGTCCTCGATATCGACCTGTTCGACACCGGCGACTACTCGTCGGCGCCGCTCACCGACGCCGACCGGCTGCGACCGCTGCGGCCGGGCCATCCCGCCTATGTCATCTTCACCTCGGGCTCGACGGGCAAACCCAAGGGTGTGGCGGTGAGCCACCGGGCGATCGTGAACCGGCTGGTGTGGATGCAGGCCGAATACGAACTGGCCGCCGCCGACGTCGTACTGCAGAAGACGCCGGCGACCTTCGACGTGTCGGTGTGGGAGTTCTTCTGGCCGTTGCAGGTCGGCGCCCGGCTCGTGGTGGCCCGGCCCGACGGCCATCGCGACCCCGCCTACCTCGCCGAACTGATTCGCGCCGAACACGTTTCGGTGGCGCATTTCGTGCCCTCGATGCTCGCGGTGTTCCTCGCGCACGCGCGGCCGGGTTCGCTGCGGACGGTGTTCGCTTCCGGTGAGGCGCTACCCGCGGAGGTTGCGCAGCGCCTGCGGGCGGTCACCGGTGCGCGACTACACAACCTCTACGGGCCGACCGAGGCCGCGGTCGACGTCACTCGCCACGAGGTCGTCGACACCGACACCGCGACCGTGCCGATCGGCCGCCCGGTGTTCAACACCCGGCTGTACGTGCTGGACGCGCGGCTGCGGCCGGTGCCGGTGGGGGTCGCCGGTGAGCTGTACCTGGCCGGCACGCAGTTGGCCGAAGGGTACGTCGGCCGCCCCGACATCACCGCCGAACGGTTCGTTGCCGATCCGTTCGGTACCGGGGAGCGGCTCTACCGCACCGGCGATCTGGTCACGTGGAACCCGCGCGGTGAACTGGAGTATCTGGGCCGCACCGACTTTCAGGTCAAGGTGCGCGGCCTGCGCATCGAATTGGGCGAGATCGAAGCGGCGCTCACCGCCGTGCCCGAGATCGCACAGGCCGTGGTGATCGTTCGCCACGATCCGCAGACCGGTGACCGGTTGGTCGCGTATCTGCTGCCCGCCGACGGCGCAGGCATCGATATCGACGCGGTGAAAGCCACACTGGCGCAGCGACTACCGGCCTATATGCTCCCCGCGGCCTACGTCGTACTCGACGCGTTCCCGCTCAACGGCTCGGGCAAGCTGGACCGCGGCGCCCTGCCCGATCCGGTCTGGCAGGCGCGCGAATATCACGCGCCGGCGACGGCGGCCGAAGCCGTGGTCGCCGAGGTCTTCGCGGAGGTGCTGGGCGCCGAGCGCGTAGGGCGCGACGACGATTTCTTCGACCTCGGCGGCAATTCGCTGCTCGCCACCCAGGTGCTGGCCCGCATCGGCGCCGCTCTGGACACGCAGCTGCCGGTTCGCCTGCTGTTCGAGGCCACCACGGTGGCCGAGCTGGCGGCGCGGGCCGAGCTGCTGGCCGGCACCGGTGCGCGCGCGCCGCTGACCGCGCGCACGCTGCCGGAGCAGGTGCCGCTCTCGGCGGCACAGCGGCGGATCTGGTTCCTCAACCGCTTCCGCGCCGACGAGCGGGCGGCCGCCGCGGTCGACGTCATCCCGCTGGCGCTGCGGTTGCGCGGAGAACTGGATATCGACGCCCTGCGCGCGGCCCTGGCCGATGTGGTGGAGCGGCACGAGACGTTGCGCACCCGCTACCCCGATACCGCGGACGGGCCGGTGCAGGTCGTCGAGCCCGCCGCGGCGCACATCCCGGCGTTGCGCGTGGCCGCGGTGAGCGAGCAGACGCTGGCCGAGCGCATCGCCGGGATCTGCGCCACCGAATTCGACCTCACCGTCGAAACCGGCTTGCGCGCCGAGCTTTTCGCGCTGTCCGCTGATCATCACGTACTGCTGCTGGTCCTGCATCACATCTGTGCGGACGGCCTTTCCCTGGGCCCCTTGGCCGCGGATGTGACGGCCGCGTACGCCGCGCGCCGCGACGGGCGCGCGCCCGGCTGGCAGGACCTGCTGGTGCGCTACCGCGATTACACGCTGTGGCAGGCGGAAGTCCTCGGCGATCCGGCCGATCCGGAATCCGAACTGTCCCGCCAGCGCGAATTCTGGCGCACCCGTCTGGCCGGGGTGCCGGAACAGCTGGAACTGCCCACCGATCGTCCGCGTCCCGCGACACCGTCGTACCGCGGTGGCAGCCACCGCTTCCAGATCGACTCCGATCTGCACAGCGAACTGGGCGAACTGGCCCGCAAACACGAGACCACCCTGTTCAGCACGGTGCATGCCGCGCTGGCGGTGCTGCTGTCGCGCATGTCGGGCACCTCCGATATCGCGATCGGCACCCCGGTGGCCGGGCGCGGCGAGGCCGCGCTGGACCCGATGGTCGGCATGTTCGTCAACACCATCGTGTTGCGCAGCGAGATCGACAGTCGCGAGCACTTCCACACCGTGCTCGATACCGTTCGCGCGCAGGACATTTCGGCCCTGTCGCAGGTCGACGTGCCGTTCGAGCAGGTGGTGGAGATGCTGGCGCCGGCCCGCACCGCGAGCCGTCACCCGCTGTTCCAGGTGGCGCTGACCTTCCAGAACTTCACCCTGCCCGAGGTCGAGTTGCCGGGGCTGCACGTCACGCCCGAGGCGGTCGACGCGGCCGCGGTCGCGTTCGACCTGCAGTTCACGCTGGTCGAGTCCATCGACGACGACGGTCGTGCGGGCGGGATGTCGGTCGAGATCACCTATGCCACCGATCTTTTCGACGCGGCGACGATCGCGGAGCTGGCCCGGCGCTTCGAGCAGGTGCTGGCCGCGGTCAGCCACGACCACACCGTCGTGGTCGGCGACATTCAGTTGCTCAGCGCCGAGGAACAGCATCGCGCGCTGTACGAATGGTCCGTCAGCGGCGACGATCGTTCCGAAACGACCACCATCGCAGCGCGTTTCGCGGCGGCCGCGCGGGCGGACCGAACGGCCGTCGCGGTGCGGGCCGGCGACGCGACCCTCACCTACGGCGAACTCGAGGACCGGGCCCAGGGCCTCGCCCGGCGCCTGATCGCGGCCGGCGCCGGTCCGGAAACACTGGTCGCCGTGGCGCTGCCACGCTCGGCCGACCTGATCGTCGCACTGCTCGCGGTCGTCGAATCCGGCGCCGGTTATCTGCCGATCGATCCGGATTACCCCGCCGACCGGATCGAATACATCCTCGCCGACGCCCGGCCGGTGTGCGCGATCACCGGTGCGGACGGCCCGGACCGGGGCTGGTTCGACGGCCCGGTAATCGACCTGGACACCGTGTCCTGGCAGGAGCTGGACACCGCGCCGATCACCGATGCCGACCGCCGCTCGCCGCTACGCCCGGACAACACCGCCTACGTCATCTACACCTCCGGTTCCACCGGCCGCCCCAAGGGCGTGCAGATTCCGCACGCCAATGTGATTCGGCTGCTGGACAATTCCCGCGAGCGATTCGGTTTCGACCACTCGGATGTGTGGACGCTGTTCCACTCCTACGCCTTCGACTTCTCGGTGTGGGAACTGTGGGGTGCGCTGCTGCACGGCGGCCGGATCGTCGTCGTCGACTACTTCACCTCCCGGTCGCCGCAGCAATTCCGGGAGCTGCTGATCGATGAGGGCGTGACGGTCCTCAACCAGACGCCCTCGGCGTTCTACCAGCTGATGAGCGCGGACCTGGCCGACGCTCCGGCCGACTACCGGCTGCGCTGTGTGATCTTCGGCGGCGAAGCGCTGGAGCCGGCGCGGCTGCGGGACTGGTTCGCGCGGTATCCGCACACACCGCGGCTGATCAATATGTACGGCATCACCGAGACGACGGTGCATGTGTCGTTCCGGCCGATCGACGCGCGCACCGGTGCGGCCGGGGTGATCGGAGGCGCCCTGCCGGGCCTGACCGTGCGGTTGCTCGATTCGCGGCTGCGGCCGGTGCCGGTGGGTGTGCCGGGCGAAATCTACGTCTCCGGCGGACAGCTCGCCCGCGGATATCTGCGGCGGCCCGCCTTGACCGCGGGGCGCTTCGTGGCCGACCCCTACGGGACGGCGGGTTCACGCGCCTACCGCTCCGGTGACCTCGCCCGATGGACCGCGACCGGTGACCTCGAATATCTGGGTCGCGCCGACCACCAGGTCAACCTGCGCGGATTCCGGGTGGAACTCGGCGAGATCGAGGCCGCGCTGCTGGCCGTGGACGCGGTGGCACAGGCCGCGGTCGTGGTCCGCGCGGACGACGGAGCCGAAGCCCGGATCGTCGGATATGTGGTGGGCGCCGACCTCGACGTGGCGTCGGTGCGCCGCGCGGTCGCCGAGCGGCTGCCCGAGCACATGGTTCCGGCCGCTGTGGTCGCGGTGGACCGAATTCCGTTGACCGTCAACGGAAAGCTCGACGTGCGCGCCCTTCCGGCGCCGGTGTTCGAGACGGTCGGTTACCGCCGGCCGACGACCGCCGCCGAGCAGATCGTGGCCGATGTGTTCACCGAGGTGCTCGGCGAACTCGGCACCGACCGGGCGGTGGGCGCCGACGACGACTTCTTCGCCCTCGGCGGCAGCTCGCTCTCGGCGGCCAAGGCCGTCGCCCGCATCGGCGCGGCCCTGGGCGTGAGCGTCCCGGTGCGCACGCTGTTCGAGAATCCGCGGGTCGCCGACCTCGCGGTGGCGGCGCTGACGGGCGGTGACCGGCCGGCCCTGGTCGCCGGTGCGCGCCCGGCCCGGCTGCCGCTCTCCCCGGCGCAACAGCGGATGTGGTTCCTCAACCGGTTCGACCGCACCTCGGCCGCCTACAACATTCCGCTCGCGCTGCGCCTGTCCGGCGACCTGGACGAGCGGGCCCTCGCCGCGGCACTGCGCGATGTCGTGGCACGGCACGAATCGCTGAGTACCGTCTACCCCGAGATCGGCGGCGAACCGGCGCAGGTGATCCTGCCGGTCGAGCGGGTCCACATCGACACGACCGCCGTACCGGTCGCCGAAGACGCCCTGCCGCAACGAATCCGGGAGTTGTTCGGCACCGGATTCGACGTCACCGCCGACGTGCCCGTGCGGGTGCGGGTGTTCGAACTCGCCCGCGACGAGCATGTGCTCGCGGCGGTGCTGCATCACATCTGCGCCGACGGATCCTCGATCGTGCCGTTCGTCGCCGATCTGATGCGCGCCTACGAGGCCCGGGCCCGGTCCGACGAGCCCGGCTGGTCGCCGCTGCCGATCCAGTACGCCGACTACGCGCTGTGGCAGAAGCGTCTGCTCGGCGCCGAGGACGACGCGGAATCGGTGGCCGCCCGGCAGATCGCGTTCTGGCGCGAAACGCTGGCCGGGCTGCCGGATCAGCTCGACCTGCCGACCGACCGGCCTCGCCCGGCCCGGCAGAGCCTGCACGGCCGCCGCGTCGAATTCGCCGTCGACGCCGCGGTGCACCGGCGGCTGGCCGGAGTGGGCCGCGGCGGCGGCGCCACGGTGTTCATGGTCGTGCACGCGGCGTTCGCGGCGGTGCTGGCCCGGCTCTGCGATACCGGCGACATCGCGGTGGGCACGCCCGTCGCGGGGCGCAACGACGCCGCGCTGGACGAGGTCATCGGCATGTTCGTCAACACCGTGGTGCTGCGGACCGCGGTCGATGTGGACGCGCGCTTCGACACGCTGCTCGACGCCGTGCGCGCCTCCGATATCGCCGCGCTCTCGCATACCGATGTGCCGTTCGAACGCCTCGTCGAGGTCTTGAATCCGCGCCGCTCGACCGCCCGGCATCCGCTGGTGCAGGTGGGTCTGTCGTTCCAGAACCACGATCGCGCCACCCTGCGACTACCCGGCCTGACCGTCACCGAGGTCGAATCCGACAGTGCGACAGCGCAGTTCGACCTGCATCTGTTCGCCGTCGACCACCACACCGAGTCCGGAGCCCCGGCCGGCATCGAACTGGCTCTCGGCTATGCGACCGATCTGTTCACCGCCGAGACCGCCGAGCGGATCGCCGCGCAGGTGAACCGCGTCCTGCATGCGGTGGCCGCCGCGCCCGCGACCCGGATTCGCGATCTCGACCTGCTCGGAGAGCAGCAGTACCGGTTCGTGATCGAGGACGGCAATCGGACCGCGCGGGAGGTTCCCGAGGCGACGCTGGTGGATCTGTTCGATGCCCGGGTCGCCGCGAATCCCGCGGCGGTGGCGTTGATCGACGCGGCCGGCGCCGAATTGAGCTATCGCGACTTCGATGTCCGGGTCAACCGCCTGGCCCGTCACCTCATCGGCCTCGGCGTGCGCCCGGAGACGACTGTGGTGCTGGCGCTGCGCCGTTCGGTCGATCTGGTGATCGCCATGTTCGCGGTGGCCAAGGCCGGCGGCGCCTATGTGCCGATCGATCCCGACCATCCGGCCGATCGGATCGCGCAGATCGTCGAGACCGCGCGGCCGGTGTGTGTCCTGGGCGGGGGTGCGGTGCCCGGCGTGGGTGACGACATCGCGAGGGTGGATCCCGGTACGGATCTGTCCGCGTATCCGGGCACGCCGATCACCGCCGCCGATCGGCTCGCGCCGCTGCGGCCGTCGAACACCGCCTACGTCGTGTTCACCTCCGGCTCCACCGGACGCCCCAAGGGCGTGGCGATCTCGCACGGCGCGATCGTCAACCAATTGCTGTGGCTGCGTAGCGAATTCGCCATCGACACTGCCGACCGCGCGCTGCTCAAGACGCCCGCGACCTTCGACCTGTCGGTATGGGAGTTCTGGTCGCTGCTGGTCAGTGGCGGAGCCCTGGTGATCAGCGAGCCGGGCAGCGAACGCGATCCCGACCACCTGCGCGAGCTCATGCGGCGGCACCGGGTGAGCATCCTGTTCACCGTGCCCTCGCTGCTGGGCATGCTGCTGGCCGACGAGACCGGCTTGCCGCAGACGCTGCGGGCCGTCCTCGCGATCGGTGAGGCGTTGCCGCAGTCGACGGCGCGCCAGTTCGGAACCCGCTGCTACGCAACGCTGTTCAACCTCTACGGTCCCACCGAAACCGCCGTCTCGATCACCTCGCACCGGGTCGGCGCCGATCCGGAGCCGGTGGTGCCGATCGGCGCGCCGGTGTGGAACAGCCGGGCCTATGTGCTCGATCGGCGGCTGCGGCCGGTGCCGCCGGGCGTGCCCGGCGAGCTGTATCTGGCCGGCGACCAGCTGGCCCGCGGTTATGCGGAACAACCGGCGCTCACGGCGGGCCGTTTCGTCGCCGATCCCTTCCACGGCGGCCGCATGTACCGCACGGGCGATATCGTGCGCCGCCGCACCGACGGACTGCTCGAGTATCTGGAGCGGGCCGACTTCCAGGTCAAGATCGGTGGTTTCCGGATCGAACTCGGCGACGTGGAGGCGGCCCTGCTGCGCCGGCCCGGCGTCGAGGCCGCGGTCGCGGTGGCCCGCACCGACGGCAGCGCGGGACCGCGGCTGATCGCCTACGCGGCGGTGCCCGGCGCCGATGTCGACGCCGGCACGCTGCGCGCGGCGCTCGGCAGCGAACTGCCGAAATACATGGTGCCCGCGGCCGTGGTGGTGCTGGACGCGCTGCCGCTCAACGCCAACGGCAAGGTCGACCGCGACCGGCTGCCCGCCCCGGTGCTGTCCGAGGCCGAGTTCCGGGCGCCCGATACCGAGACCGAACGCCTGGTGGCGGCGGAATTCGCCGATATCGTCGGGTTGTCCGCCGACGGCGAGTCGCCCATCGGCGCCGACACCGATTTCTTCGAACTCGGCGGCAACTCGCTCGCGGCCGCCCGCCTGGCCGCGCGGCTGGGTGCGGCCTCGGGCGTGCGGGTGCCGGTCGCCGCGGTCTTCACCGCGCCGACCGTCGCGGCGCTGGCCGCCTGGATCGATGCGGCCGAGCAGGATGTCCGTCCACCGCTGCGGCCTCGGACCACCGGCGCGCCGGTACCGCTGTCGCTCGCCCAGCAGCGGATGTGGGTGCTGAACCGGCTCGCCCCGGATTCGGCCGCCTATCACGTGCCGGTCGCGTTGCGCCTGACCGGGACGCTGGAACTCGACGCCCTCCGGGCCGCGCTCGCGGATCTGGTGCAGCGCCACGACATCCTGCGCACCCGGTATCCGGAAGCCCGCACCACCTCCGCCGAACCGGAACCGGTGCAGGAGGTGCTGCCCGCCACGCCGGTCGACCTCGAGCCGATGCCGGTGCGGCGCGACGAGATCGACGAGTGCATCGCCGAGATCGTCGCGGTCGGCTTCGACGTCACGGCCGCCCCGCCGGTGCGGGTGCGTCTGCTGCGGGTGGCCGACGTCGAGCACATCCTCGTCGTGGTGGTCCACCACATCAGTGCCGACGGCTATTCGATGGCCCCGCTGACCCGCGACCTGATCGCGGCCTACACCAGCCGGTTGGCCGGAACCGCGCCCCAGTGGAATCCGCTGCCGATCCAGTACGCCGACTACAGCGAATGGATGCGGACCGTACTCGGCGCCGAGACCGACTCGGACAGCGTGCTGTCCGAACAGCTCGGCTACTGGCGCGACCGGCTGGCCGGCGCACCCGAGCAGCTGGCGCTGCCCACCGACCGGCCGCGTCCCGCCCGCCGCGAGATGCGCGGTGCGACGGTCGATTTCGCCTTCGATCAGCCGCTGGTCGCGCAGCTGGCCGGTGTCGCGCGAGCGCACGGGACGACCCTGTTCTCGACGATGCACGCCGCCTTCGCGGTGCTGCTGGCGAAGATGTCGGGACAGTCCGACATCGTCGTCGGCGCGCCGGTGGCCGGGCGCGGGGAACGTGAACTCGACGATCTGGTCGGCATGTTCGTCAACACCGTGGCGTTGCGCACCGAGATCGACGCCCGGACGAGTTTCGCCGAGCTGCTGCGGGGTGTGCGGGAAGCCGACCTGGCGGCGCTCGGCCGCACCGAGGTGCCGTTCGAACGGGTGGTGGAGGCGCTGGGCCGCACCCGCACCAGCGCGTACACGCCGATCTTCCAGGTGCTGTTCACCTTCCAGAACCTGCCGGCCACGGCGGTCACGCTGCCCGGTCTGCGGGTCGAGACGCTCGAACCGGCGCTGCCGGAGGCGAAATTCGATCTGCAGCTCACCGCGCTGGAGGAATTCGGCGCCGACGGTGAACTGCAGCGGCTGCGGATGCAATTCTGCTATCCCACCGACATCTTCGACGAGCGCACGGTGCGATTGTTCGCCGAACGACTACAGCTGATCGTGCGGGCGGTGGCGGCGGATCCGTCGATCACCGTGCGCGCGATCGACATTCGCACCGCCGAGGAGCGCGACCGCCGCACCGGCCGCGCCGCAACCACCCGGCTGCCCGGTGATCTGGTCGATCTCATCGCCGCCGCGGCCGGAACCGCGCCCGATTCGCTGGCCGTCGAATTCGGCGGGCGCGGAATCGGATTCGCGGAACTGCACCACAAACTGGTCACCGTCGGCCGGGCCATGGGCGCGAGCGCCACTCCCGACGCGCTGATCAACGTCGCGCTGGCCGGCCTGCTGCCCGGCGTTCTCGCCGCCGGCGCCGGCGGACTCACCACCATGCTCGAGGCCCTGCATCTGCGCGCACAGGGCGTGATCACCACGGAAGGAACCCACTGATGACGCATGCAGAGTCGGTTACACCCGTTCGGTCCACCGAGCACCCCGCGCTGCGCGGCGCCTACGGCATCGCGGATCTGCCGTACCTGATCGAGGTCGTCGCCGACCTGGAACCGCAGCGCGTCGCGGTCCGGCACGCGGACGTCGCGATCACCTATACCGAGCTGGGCGCGGAGCTGACCACGCTGGCCGCGGCGATGGGTGATGCGCTGACCCCCGATGCGCTCGTGCAGGTGGTGATCTCGGGCCGGCTGCCGGCACTGCTGGAATCGGGGGAGGGCGCACTGGCCGCCGCCGTCTCCGATCTGCTCGACGACGCGCTCACCGCGGCCGCGGATGTGCTCGATCCCGGCCTGGCTCCCGCCGATACGCTCGCCACGCTGTTCGCCGAGCAGGTGCGTCGCACGCCCGGTCTGGTCGCGGTGGAATTCGACGGCAGCACCCTCACCTACGCCGAACTCGACGCCCGGGCGAACGCACTGGCCTGGCAGCTGGTCCGGCTGGGAGTGGGACCGGATGCGCGGGTGGGCGTGTCCATGCACCGGTCGCTGGAACTGGTGATCGGCATGTACGCCATCCACAAAGCCGGTGGTGCCTACGTGCCGATCGACCCGGAGCATCCCGCCGATCGCATCGCGTACGTGCTGGAGATCGCCGCGCCCGTCGTGGTCCTCACCCATGCCGGCAGTCCCTCGTTCGACGGTGTGCCCGTGCTGCGGGTGGACGAATTCGACTGGGAGACAGAGGCTTCGAACTCGGTGCTGGAGTCCGGCGAGGTGGTGCCGGCACGCCCGGACAACACCGCCTACGTCATCTTCACCTCGGGTTCGACCGGCCGGCCCAAGGGGGTCGCGGTCTCGCACCGCGCCATCGTGGCGAATCTGCGCTGGCGGCAGCGGTGCTACCGCATGCACGCAGCGGATGTGGTGCTGCAGAAGACGCCGTTCACCTTCGACGTGTCGGTGTGGGAGTTCTTCTGGCCCCTGCAGGTCGGTGCCCGGCTGGTACTCGCCGCACCGGACGGCCATCGCGATCCGGCGTATCTGATCCGGACCATCGCCGGCAAGCACATCACCATCGCGCATTTCGTGCCGTCCATGCTGGCGGTGTTCGCCGCCGCCGTCGCGGATGCCGAGGCGGTGAACGATATCGACTCCCTGCGTGCGGTTTTCGCCTCCGGTGAGGCGCTGCCCGCCGCGACCGGCGCCGCCTTCCGCGACGTGAGCGGCGCGAGCCTGCACAATCTGTACGGGCCGACCGAGGCCGCGGTCGACGTGACCGCCCACGAGGTGACCGCGGCCGATACGGTCTCGGTCCCGATCGGCGCCGCGGCCGACGACACCGATCTGCACGTCCTCGACGACAATCTGCAACCCGTCCCCGACGGTGTGGTGGGCGAGCTGTACCTGTCCGGTGTGCAGCTGGCCCGCGGCTACCTCGGCCGCGCGGGGCTGACCGCCGAGAGGTTCGTCGCCAACCCGCACGGCGCGCCCGGTGATCGCATGTACCGCACCGGCGACCTGGTGCGCTGGAACAGCGGTATCGACGGCGGCCCGCGCGAATTGGAATACTTGGGCCGCAGCGACTTCCAGGTGAAGCTGCGCGGTCTGCGGATCGAACTGGGTGAGGTCGAGGCGGCGCTGCTGGCGCACGAATCGGTGGCACAGGCCGCGGTGGTGCTGTACCGGCACAGCACGGGCGACCACCTGATCGGCTACGTCGTGGCGGCCGGCGGATGCGAACTCGATTCCGGCGCGATTCTCGGCGACGCCGCGCGGCGACTGCCTGATTACATGGTGCCGTCCTTGCTCGTCGCCATGGACCGCATGCCGGTCAACGCCAACGGCAAACTGGATCGCAAGGCGCTGCCGGAACCCGAATTCGGCGGCGCCGCAGGCGAATTCCGCGAACCGGCGACCCCGGGCGAGCGGGCGGTGGCGGAGATCTTCGCCGATCTGCTCGGCATCGACGCCGTGGGCGCCGACGACGACTTCTTCGCCCGCGGCGGCAATTCGCTGCTGGCCACCCGCGCGATCGCGCGCATCTCGGCCGCTCTCGACATCGCGGTCGACGTGCGGGACTTCTTCGACCGCCCCACCCCGGCCGGGCTCGCCGCCCTGGCCACCACCGCGCGCGTGCGGACGCCGCTGGTCGCCGGCCCGCGCCCGGATACCGTCCCGCTCTCGCCGGCGCAGCGCCGGATGTGGTTCCTCAACCGCCTGGCCAACAGCGACGCCACCGGCAACGCCGCGGCCGCGGTCGACAACATTCCGGTCGCGCTGCGCCTGCGGGGCCGGCTCGACACCGCGGCATTGCGTGCGGCCGTCGCCGACGTGACCGCGCGTCACGAGGTGCTGCGCACGGTATATCCCCAGACCGCCGCGGGTGCCGTGCAGGTCGTGCGGCCCGTTGCCGAGCCGCAGCTCGCGCCGGCCGAGGTCGCCGAGGCCGATCTGGTCGCGGCGGTGCGAGAGGTCGCCGCCACCGGCTTCGACGTCGCCGCCGAGATCCCGGTGCGGGTGCGGTTGCTGCGTACGGGCGCCGACGATCACACCCTGGTGCTGGTGGTCCACCACATCGCCGCCGACGGCGTGTCGATGGGACCGCTGCTGCGCGACCTGATCCAGGCCTACACCGCGCGCAGCCGCGGCACCGCCCCGCAATGGTCGCCGCTGCCGTTGCAGTACGCCGACTACACGCTGTGGCAGCAGCGGGTACTCGGCGACGACACCGATCCGGACTCCGAGGCGGCCCGCCAGCTCACCTTCTGGCAGCACGAATTGGCCGAGCTCCCCGCGCAATTGGATCTGCCCGCCGATCGGCCGCGCCCGGCCGCGGCCTCGTATCGGGGCGCGACCGTCGAATTCGCCATCGACGCCGGTCTGCGCACCGCCATCGACGGACTGGCCGAACAGCTGCGGGCCACGCCGTTCATGGTGCTGCACGCGGCGCTGTCGCTGCTGCTCGCCCGGTTGTCCGGGACGAGCGATATCGCGATCGGCACCCCCGTCGCGGGCCGGGGCGAGCGCGCACTCGACGATCTGGTCGGCATGTTCGTCAACACGCTCGTCCTTCGGACCCGGGTGGCGGGCGACGCCGACTTCGCCGAGCTGGTCCGCCGCACCCGCGCCGTCGATCTCGATGCCTTCGCCCATGCCGAGATTCCGTTCGAACGCCTGGTGGAGGTGTTGAATCCGGCGCGGTCGCAGGCGCGGCATCCGCTGTTCCAGGTCGGCCTGTTCATGCAGAACATCGGGGTCGGCACGCCGGAACTGCCGGGCCTCGAGACCGAGCTCGTGGATTTCGATCCCGGCTTCGCGAAATTCGACCTCCAGCTCACCGTTTCCACACCGCCCGAGGGTGGATACCGCGCCGAATTCACCTATGCCACCGATCTTTTCGATGCGCCGACGGTCGAGGAATTCGCCGCCAAATTCCTGCGCCTGCTCGGCGGCGCCACGGCCGACCCGCACCTGCCGGTCGGTGATCTGGAACTGCTCGACGCCGGCGAACTCGACTATGTGACCTCCAGCTGGAATGCCAGCGGCCACAAGGTGGCCGACCACTTCCTGCACGAGGGATTCGACCGGCAGTCGCGCCGCACGCCGAACAACCGCGCGCTCGTCTTCGAGGGCGCCGAACTGACCTACGGCGAGATGTCGGACCGGGTGAACCGCCTCGCCCGCAAGCTGATCGAATCCGGCGTCGGGCCGGAGACGCTGGTCGTGCTGGCCATGCCGAGGTCGATCGAACTGGTGCTCGGCATGTACGCGGTGCTGCACGCGGGCGGCGCCTACGTTCCGGTGGACCCGTCCCATCCGATCGAACGCATCGGCCACATCCTCGCCACCGCGCGGCCGCATACGGTGCTGACCACGCGGGCCGCCGGCTTCGAACTGCCGCCGACGGCCTCCGATACGGCGGTGGTTCACCTCGACGAACTGGACCTCTCCGATTACTCCGCCGCCAAGATCGGCGATCGGGAGCGCCGCGGCGCGCTGCATCCGGACCACCCGGCCTATGTGCTGTTCACCTCCGGCTCGACCGGGCGGCCCAAGGGAGTCGCGGTCAGCCACCGCGCCATCGCCAACCAGCTCGAATGGATGCACGCCGAGTACGGCGTGCGGGCCGGCGACATCTACCTGCAGAAGACCGCGACCACCTTCGACGTGTCGCTGTGGGGCTATTTCCTTCCGCTGCGGGCCGGCGCCACCCTGATCCTGGCCACCCCCGACGGCCACCGCGACGCCCGCTATCTCGCGGAAACCATTGCCGCGCAGCGCGTTACGCTGACCGACTTCGTGCCGTCGATGCTCACCGTCTTCCTCAACCATGCCGAGGCGCAGGAGCTGGCCACCCTGCGGGCCGCCTTCGTCGTCGGTGAGGCGCTGCCCGCCGAAACCGCGGCGCTGTTCGCCGAGAAGTGCGACGGCGCCCTGCACAATCTGTACGGCCCGACCGAGGCGGCGGTGTCGATCACCTGCCACGAGGTCACCCCGGACGACGTGCGCAGCGTGCCGATCGGCGAGCCGGAATGGAATTCGCAGGTCTTCGTGCTGGACGCCCGGCTGCATCCGGTGCCGATCGGCGCGCCGGGCGAGTTGTACCTGGCCGGCACCCAGCTCGCGCGCGGCTACTGCGGACGCGCCGATCTGACCGCGGAACGGTTCGTCGCCAATCCCTTCGGCTTCGGCGGCGAACGGATGTATCGCACCGGTGATCTGGTGCGCTGGACCCCCGAGGGCGAGCTCGACTATCTGGGCCGCATCGACTTCCAGGTGAAGTTCCGCGGCCAGCGCATCGAACTGCCGGAGATCGAAACCGCCCTACTGGCCGCACCTGGTGTCGGCCAGGCCGCGGTGCGCCTGATCACCGGCGAGAGCGGCGACTACCTCGCCGGATACGTGATCCGCACGCCGGGTGCCGAACTCGATGTGCAGGCCGTGCGGGACGGTCTCGGCACGGTGCTGCCCGCCTACATGATTCCCACCGCCGTCGTCGAACTGACCGAATTCCCGCTCAACAGCAGCGGCAAATTGGACCGCGCGGCGTTACCGCTACCGGTGCTGGCGGCCGCCGAATTCCACGCTCCGCGCACCCCGCTCGAGGAGCGGGTGGCCACGGTGTTCGCCGACGTGCTCGGGCTGGAGCGGGTCGGCCGCGACGACGACTTCTTCGCCCTCGGCGGTAGTTCGCTCGACGCCACCCAGGTCAGTGCCCGCGTCGGCCGGATCGTGGATGCCCGGGTACCGGTGCGCACCCTGTTCGAGGCCTCGACCGTCGCCGCGTTCGCGGCCGCCGTCGGCGGTGACGTGGCCGAGCGGGCCCGCCCCGCGCTGGTTAAACAGCAACGGCCGCAGCGTATTCCGCTCTCACCGGCGCAGCAGCGGATGTGGTTCCTCAACCGGTTCGATCCCGAGTCCGGTGTCCACAACATTCCGGTCGCGGTCCGGCTGACCGGTGCCCTGGATGTCGCGGCGCTGGCCGCCGCCGTCGCGGATGTGCTGGAACGCCACGAGACCCTGCGCACGCGCTATCCCGAATACGAGGACGGCCCCGCCCAGGAGGTGCTGCCCGCCGCCGATGTGCGCGTGGACCTGACACCGGTCGATGTCCCGGCGGCGGAGATCGCGGGCCGCATCGCCGCGCTCACCGCGCGGGGATTCGACGTCACCGCCGAACCGCCACTGCGCATCGCGTTGCTGCGCGGTCGCGCCGACGACGGCAGCGACATCGGCGCCGCCGGCCCGGACGGCGCGGAGCCCGAGCACATCCTCGTCTTCGTGGCCCACCACATCGCGGCCGACGGCTGGTCGATCGCCCCGCTGACCCGCGACCTCATGACCGCCTACGGCCACCGCGCGGCCGGGACCGCACCGCAGTGGGAACCGCTGCCCGTGCAGTACGCGGATTTCAGCATCTGGCAGCACGCGGTGCTGGGTTCGGAATCGGATCCCGACAGTGTCCTGGGGGCCCAGGCGGCCTACTGGCGGGCGACACTCGCCGGGCTGGCCGACGAGCTGAATCTGCCCACCGACCGGCCGCGCCCGATGCGCCCCTCCTACGCCGGTGGCCGGGTGCGATTCGATATCGGCGGCGACATCCGCGACGGCCTGCGCGAACTCGCCCAGCGGCGGCAGGCCACCACCTTCATGGCCGTGCACACCGCGCTGGCGATCTTCCTGGCCCGCATGGCCGGCACCGACGACGTGGCGATCGGCTCGCCGATCGCCGGGCGCGGCGAGCGCGAACTCGACGATCTGATCGGCATGTTCGTCAACACCGTGGTGTTGCGGACCGCGGTGCCCGGCGGCGCGAGCTTCACCGAACTGCTCGACCGCACGCGCGAGGCCGACCTGCGTGCCTTCGCACACGCCGACCTGCCGTTCGAGCGACTGGTGGAACTGCTCGATCCGGAACGGTCCACCGCGCGGCATCCGTTGTTCCAGGTGGCGCTGGCCTTCGAGAATCTGCCCACCGGTGAGCTGGAGCTGCCGGGGCTGCGGGTCGGCACGGTCGAGCCGGACGCCGGAACCGCGAAATTCGATCTGGCCCTGAACATCCGGGAGACGGCCGAGGGGATGGCCGCGGAATTCGCCTATGCCCGCGACCTTTTCGACCACGCCACGATCGAGGGCTTCGCGAGCCGCTTCCTCGGTCTGCTGCGGCAGCTGGTCGCCGATCCCGAGGCCGCGGTCGGTGATACGTCGCTGCTCAGTGCCGACGAGTACGTCCGGTTGACCCGGGTGCGGCCCGACGAGGTGATGGCGACCGCGCTGCTGCCGGAACTGCTCACCGCCGGGCTGAGTCTGGGGCGCGACCGGATCGCGGTGCGCTACGAGGGCCGTTCGATCACCTACGGCGACCTCGACGACTACTCCTCCCGGCTGGCCCGCCGGTTGATCGCGGCCGGCGTCGGCCCGGAACAGCTGGTGGCCGTGGCACTTCCGCGGTCCTTCGAGATGGTCGCCGCGGCCATGGCAGTGGCCAAGGCCGGCGGCGCACACGTGCCGGTCGACCCCACCTATCCCGCGGAGCGGGTGCGCTACATGGTCACCGACTCGGCGGCGCGGGTCGGCATCACGGTCGCCGCGTACGCCGACGCACTGCCCGAGGGCGTGCGCTGGCTGGTCCTCGACGCACCGGCGACGGAGGCCGAGCTCGCAGCCCTGCCCGCCGGGCCGATCGGCGACGCCGAACGGATCGCCACGCTGCGGATGTCCCATCCGGCGTATGTGATCTACACGTCGGGCTCGACGGGTATGCCCAAGGGCGTCACCGTGACGCATGCCGGCCTGGGCGGGCTGGCCCAGTACGCGATCGAGCGGTACGGGTTGCGGCCCGAACACCGCATGCTGCACATCTGCTCACCGAGCTTCGACCCCTCGGTCCTGGAATGGATCTGCGCCTTCGCCACCGGCGCGACGCTGGTGATCGTGCCGGCGCGCGTCATCGGCGGCCCCGAGCTGGGCGCGCTGCTGCGCACGGAGGTGGTGACGCACGCGATCATCACGCCCGCCGTGCTGGGCACCCTGGACGCCGCGGAACAGCCGCAGCTGCAGGTACTTTCGGTCGGCGGCGATGTCACCACCGACGAACTGCTGGCGACCTGGGAGCCCGGCCGCCGCTATTTCAACGGCTACGGTCCGACCGAAACCACCATCATCTCCTCCTACGCGCGCCTGACCGCCGGTCAGCCGGTCACCATCGGAACTCCGGTGCACGGCATGTCGGCGCTCGTGCTGGACCGGCGGCTGCGGCCCGTGGCGCCCGGAGTGGCCGGTGAGCTGTACCTGGCGGGCGGTGGCCTGGCGCGGGGATATCGCAACCGATCGGGAGGCACCGCCGAGCGGTTCGTGCCCAATCCCTGGGGTGCGCCGGGCAGCCGGATGTATCGCACCGGCGACGTCGTGCGCTGGCGGGCGATCGCGCCGACCGTGCGGCAGGCACAGCCGGAATGGGAGCTGGAGTACGTCGGGCGCTCGGATTTCCAGGTGAAGATCCGCGGCTTCCGGGTCGAACTCGGCGAGATCGACGCGGTGCTCGGCGCCCACCCCGACGTCGATTACGCGACCACCCTGGGCCGCGACCACGACACCCGCGGCACCATGCTGGTGTCCTACGTCCTGCCGAAGCCGGGACGCGCGATCGACCCCGCCGACCTCACCGATTTCGCGGCTCGCCGGTTGCCCTCGCATATGGTGCCGGCCGCACTGGTCGTCCTGGACAAGATTCCGCTGACCCCGGTGGGCAAGGTGGACCGCAAGGCGCTGCCCGAACCGGTGCTGGCGCCGGCGCGGTTCCGGGCGCCGGTCGGCGCCGCCGAGGTGCTGGTCGCGAACACCTTCGCCGCCCTGCTCGGCGTCGAACAGGTGGGTGCGGACGACGACTTCTTCGCCCTGGGTGGCAACTCGCTCGTCGCCACGCAGCTCGCCGCACGCCTGAACAAGGCGACCGGGGACACGGTGCCGGTGCGCGCGGTCTTCGACGCGCCGACCGTGCGGGCGCTGGCGGCCCGGATCACACTGTCGGACAACGGTTCCCGTGACTCCGGGCCGAGTGCCGTGGTCCCGCGCCCGGAGATC
Source organism: Nocardia sp. NRRL WC-3656 (assembly GCF_000720265.1). Classification (NCBI taxonomy): domain Bacteria; kingdom Bacillati; phylum Actinomycetota; class Actinomycetes; order Mycobacteriales; family Nocardiaceae; genus Nocardia; species Nocardia sp. NRRL WC-3656. Next base: position 83,530 of record NZ_JOJF01000019.1, read on the forward strand.
GTGCCGCTGTCGATCGCTCAGCAGCGCATGTGGATGCTCAACCGCCTGGACACCGGCGGCGGCAGCTACAACATCGCGTTCGCCCTGCGGCTGACCGGCAATCTGCACATCGCCGCCCTGCGCGCCGCGATCGCCGATGTGATCGAGCGGCACGAAACCCTGCGTACCCGCTACCCCGAGCGGGACGGGGCGGCGACCCAATGCGTTCTACCCGCCGCCGTCCCGGATCTCGCGGTCACCGACGTCGATGCCACCGAGGTCGCCGCCATGGCGGAAACTCTGGCGCACAGTCGTTTCGACGTGGCGAACGAGGTGCCCGTGCGGATCCGGCTGTTGCGGGTGCGCCGCGCCCCCGACGCCGATCGCGCCGCACAGACCCACGTGCTGCTGTTCGTCGTCCACCACATCGCGGCCGACGGCTGGTCCTTCGCCCCGCTGACCAGAGACCTCGCCGTCGCCTACCAGGCCCGCACCGCGAGCGCTGCGCCGCAGTGGTCGCCGCTGCCGATCCAGTACGCCGATTACGCGCTGTGGCAGCAGCGCACGCTCGGGTCGATCGCCGATCCGGACTCGGAATCCGCTCGGCAGCTGGAATTCTGGCGCACGCAACTGTCCGGGGCGCCGGAGCTGTCGGCGCTGCCGACCGACCGTCCGCGCCCCGCGATCGCCTCCCAGCGGGGCGGTGCCCGCACCGCGCGGCTGAGTCCCGCCTTGCACCAGCGCATTCACGATCTCGCGGCCGCGCATCGGGTGACACCGTTCATGGTGCTGCACGCCGCGCTGTCGGTGCTGCTGTCCCGATTCGGAGGCAGCGACGACATCGTGATCGGCGCCCCGGTCGCCGGGCGCGGTGATCAGGCGCTCGACGATCTGGTCGGCATGTTCGTCAATACCCTGGTGCTGCGGACGCCGGTGCACGGCGGGGACAGTCTCGCCGAACATCTCGACCACGTGCGGGCCGTCGACCTCGCGGCCTTCGACCATGCCGCGGTGCCGTTCGAACAGCTCGTCGACGTCCTGAATCCGGCTCGTTCCCGGGCACATTCGCCGCTGTACCAGGTGTCGTTGACGCTGCAGAACCAGACCCGCGCGCAGCTGCGGCTCGACGGGCTGGAGATCGCCGCGGTCGAACCCGCGGCGGCGCCGATCCAGGTCGACCAGCACTGGACCGCGAACGAGACCTACGCGCCGGACGGTACGGCCGCGGGTATCGACCTGCACGTGCACTATGCCGCCGACCTGTTCGATCCGGAGACCGTCGCGGCGCTGCTCGACGGCTTCGAGCGGATCGTGGCGGCGATGGCGGCCGACGGGACCACCCGGGTCGCCGACGTCGAGCTGATGTCGCCGGCCGAACGCGAGCGGCTGGTCGGCGGGCACAATGCCACCGCCTACCCGGTCGGTCCCCGCACCCTGCCCGAACTTCTCGCCGCCCGGCCGCAGCGCCCGGCCGCGCAGGCGGTGACCTTCGAGGGCACCAGTCTGTCCTATCGCGAATTCGACCGGCGGGTGCACCGGCTCGCGCGCTATCTGATCGCCCGCGGCGTGGGACCGGATACCGCTGTGGCCGTGCGCATTCCGCGCTCGCTGGAGTTGGTCGTCGCCATCCACGCGATCGTCACCGCCGGGGCGGCCTACGTACCGCTGGACCCCGACCATCCCGTCGATCGGGTGCGCCACGTCCTCGACACCGCGCGACCCGCGTGTGTGCTGACCACCACCGACGCACCCGAATTACCGGCCGGCGTGGACGCGGTGCGGCTGGACCGGCTGGATTTGTCCGGCTGTGCCGACGACGCGGTGACCGATGCCGACCGGGTGTCGCCACTGCGGCCGGAGCATATGGCGTATGTGATTTTCACGTCGGGGTCGACGGGTCGTCCCAAGGGTGTGGCGGTGAGTCACGCGGCGATCGTGAATCGTCTGGTGTGGATGCAGGCCGAGTACGGTTCGAGCTCCGACGATGTGGTGTTGCAGAAGACTCCGGCGACCTTCGATGTGTCGGTGTGGGAGTTCTTCTGGCCGTTGCAGGTGGGTGCGCGGCTGGTGGTGGCGCGCCCCGATGGGCACCGCGATCCGGCGTATCTCGCGCGGTTGACGGACGAGGAGGCCGTGACCACGGCGCACTTCGTCCCCTCGATGCTGGCCGTATTCGTCAGCTCGGTGGCGGCGGCCCCGGCGTCGTTGCGTCGCGTGTTCACCTCGGGTGAGGCGTTGCCCGCGGATACGGCCGCGCGCTGGCGTGAGCTCGGTGGTGCGCCGCTGCACAATTTGTACGGTCCGACCGAGGCCGCGGTCGATGTCACCTTCCACGAGGTGACCGAGGCGGACGCGACCGCTTCGTCGCCGACCCGTTCGACGCCGGAGCCCGGATGTACCGCACCGGTGATCTGGTCCGCTGGAACCGCGCCGGTGAACTGGAATACTTGGGCCGCAACGACTTCCAGGTGAAGTTGCGCGGACTGCGCATCGAACTCGGCGAGATCGAGGCCGCGCTGACCGGGCGGGTCGGCGTCGCCCAGGCGGCGGTGGTGGTGACGGGAGCGGGCGAGCGGGCCCGGCTGCACGCCTACGTGGTGCCGGCGGCGGGCGCCTCCGTCGATTCCGCTGCCGTCCTGGCCGCCGCGGGCCGCGCCCTGCCCGCGTACATGGTCCCGGCCGGTGTCACGGTGCTGGCGCAACTACCGGTGAACAGCTCCGGAAAGCTCGACCGCGCCGCACTGCCGGCCGTGGACCCGGGGGAGAAGTCCGTCTACCGCGCCCCGGCCGAAGGGGCCGAGGCCGTGGTCGCCGCCGTGATGGCCGAGATGCTGGGCCTCGACCCGTCCGGTGCCGACCGCTTCGGTGCCGACGACGACTTCTTCGCCGCGGGCGGTAACTCCCTGCTCGCCATGCGGGTGGTGGCCCGGGTCAACGACGCGCTGGGCTGCGATCTCAACGTCGCCGAGATCTTCGCCGCACCCACCGCCGCCCTGCTCGCCCGCCTCGTCGACGACGCACCGGGCGCGACCGTCCCGCCGCTGATCGCCGGGCCGCGTCCCGACCGAATTCCTTTGTCGCTCGCCCAAACTCGCATCTGGCTGTTGAACCGCATCGAACCGGATTCGGCGATGTACAACATCCCGTTCGCCCTGCGGCTGCGCGGCGATCTGGACGAATTCGCCCTCTCCGAGGCGGTCACCGATGTCCTGGCTCGGCACGAGTCGCTGCGCACGGTCTTCCCCGAGGATGCCGAAGGCCCGCGCCAGGACATTCGCGCCGTCGAGGACTGCGCCGCCACGGCCCTCACGCTACATACCGTGAATGCCGGCGAGGTGGATGCCGAACTCGCCGCCGCGGCGGCGCGCGGCTTCGATCTGCGGCACGACATTCCGTTGCGGATCAGCGCTTTCCGGGTCGCGCCCGACGAACACATCCTGCTGGTGGTCGTGCACCACATCGCGGCCGACGGCGTGTCCACCGCGCCGCTGGCTCGCGATCTGGTGACCGCTTACGCCGCCCGCAGGGCCGCGGCGGTACCCGACTGGCAGCCGCTGCCGGTGCAGTACGCCGATTTCGCGCTGTGGCAGCACGCGGTCCTGGGTCGCGCCGACGACCCCGAATCCCGCCTGGCCCGCCACCTCGAATTCTGGCGCGCCGAGCTGGCCGACCTGCCCGCGGTCGTCGACCTGCCGGGCGACCGGCCGCGGCCGGCGGTGGCGTCGGGCGCGGGCGCGGCGATCGAATTCCGCATTCCGGCCGAGCTGACCGCCGCCGTCGAGACCCTGGCCCGGCGCGCGGGCGTGTCCACCTTCATGGTGCTGCACGCCGCCTACGCCACCCTGCTCGCCAAGCTGTCCGGTACGGAGGACCTGGCCGTCGGCACACCGATCGCGGGCCGATCGGCGCAGGCGCTGGACGACCTGGTCGGCATGTTCGTCAACACGCTGGTCCTGCGCACCCGGATCGGCGCGCACGAACGGTTCGATGAGCTGCTCGCCCAGGTCCGCGACGCCGATGTGCGGGCCTTCGCCCACGCCGACCTGCCGTTCGACCGGCTGGTCGAGGAGGTGAATCCCGAACGCTCCCAGGCCTATGCGCCGATCGTGCAGGTGCTGCTGTCGTTCGAGCAGCGCTCCGGCACCGACCTGCGGCTACCCGGGCTGGAGGTGACCGATTACCCGCTCGCCAATCCCGTGGCGCAATTCGATCTCGCGCTGTCGCTGGCCGAGGTCGACGGCGCGCAGGGCCGCGAACTCCAGGCGGTGCTGCGGTATGCCACCGATCTGTTCGACGCGTCGACGGTGACCACACTCGGTCGCCGGCTGCTGCGGGTGCTGACCGCGGTGACGGCGGACCCCGACGTCCGCATCCGCGACATCGACCTGCTGGAACTGTCCGAACGGTTGCAGGTCCTCGACATCTGGAATGCGACCGCGGCCGAAATCGACCGCACCGCAACACTTCCCGTGCTGTTCGATGTGCAGGCCGCGCGCACGCCCAAGGCGCCCGCGCTCACCTACGCGGAGACGACGCTGACCTACGCCGAATTCGGCGCCCGCGTGAACCGGCTCGCCCGCCACCTGATCGCGCAGGGCGTGGGCCCCGGATCGCTGGTGGCGCTGCATATGCGCCGATCGCTGGAACTCGTGGCCGGCATGTACGCGACCGTCGCCGCGGGGGCCGGCTATGTGCCGCTGGACCCCGACCACCCCGCCGAACGCATCCGGTACGTCCTCGACACCGCGCGTCCGGCCTGTGTACTCGCGACCACGGATGCGCCGGTGCGCGCGGAGTCGGCGCCGCCGGTGCTCGACCTCGATCGGCTGGACGTGTCCGGCTACGCCGACGGTCCGCTGACCGATGTGGATCGGTTGGGCAAGCTGCGGCCGGAGCATGTGGCGTATGTGATTTTCACGTCGGGGTCGACGGGTCGTCCCAAGGGTGTGGCTGTGAGTCACGGGGCGATCGTGAATCGTCTGGTGTGGATGCAGTCGGAGTATCGCCTCGGTGCGGATGATGCGGTGTTGCAGAAGACTCCGGCGACCTTCGATGTGTCGGTGTGGGAGTTCTTCTGGCCGTTGCAGGTGGGTGCGCGGCTGGTGGTGGCGCGTCCGGACGGCCACCGCGACCCGGCCTACCTCGCGCGCGTGATGGACGACGAGGCGATCACCACCGCGCACTTCGTGCCCTCGATGCTGTCGGTCTTCGTCGACGCGGCGGCCGATGCCTCCGCGTTGGTTCCCGCGCGCCTGCGCCGGGTGTTCACCTCGGGTGAGGCGTTGCCCGCGGATACGGCCACGCGCTGGCGTGAGCTCGGTGGTGCGCCGCTGCACAATTTGTACGGTCCGACCGAGGCCGCGGTCGATGTCACCTTCCACGAGGTGACCGAGGCGGACGCACCGGCGATATCGCACGCTGGCAGGCCACGGGCGAACTGGAATACGTGGGCCGCGCCGATTTCCAGGTGAAGGTGCGCGGACTGCGCATCGAACTCGGTGAGATCGAGGCCGCCCTGCGCGAATCCGAGGGCGTTGCCCAGGCCGTGGCCGTGGTGCGCGACGACCGCGACACCGGCGATCGGATCGTCGCCTACGTGGTCGCCGCGTCCGGCCGTGACCTGGATGCCGAGCGGCTGCGCGCCGACTGTGCCCGGCGGCTGCCCGAATACATGGTCCCCGCGGTGATCATGAACATGGACGCCCTGCCCCTCAACGCCTCGGGCAAACTGGTCCGGAAAGCCCTGCCGGAGCCGGCTTTCCGGGCGCGCGCCTTCCGTGCTCCCGGCACGCGGGCCGAACTCGCCGTCGCCGCCGTCTACGCGGAGTTGCTGGGTCTGGACCGCGTCGGACTCGACGACGACTTCTTCGCCCTCGGTGGCAATTCGCTGACCGCCACCCGTGTCGCCGCCCGGCTGGGCGCCGAACTCGACGCCGAACTACCGGTACGCCTGATCTTCGATGCGCCGGCCGTCGGTGCCCTGGCCGCCCGCGTCGCGGAATTCGCGGGCCGCGGCGCCGCCGTGCCGCTGATCGCACGCCCGCGCCCGGACCTGGTGCCGCTCTCGCCGGCGCAGCAGCGGATGTGGTTCCTCAACCGGTTCGACCCCGGGCAGAGCGTGCACAACATCCCCGTCGCGCTGCGCCTCACCGGTGCGCTGGATACGGCGGCGCTGGAATCCGCACTCGCCGATATCGTCGTGCGCCACGAAACGCTGCGCACGGTGTACCCGGATATCGGCGGCATCGGCTACCAGCAGATTCGGCCCGCCGACCACGTACCGGTGTTGTCGCGACTGCACGGCGACGACATCGCCGCGGTCGTCGGCGCATTCGTCGCCGAACCCTTCGATGTGACCACCGAGGTTCCGCTGCGCGTGGCCCTGTTGCCGGTGCGATCGGACACCGCTGCGCCCGAACACATTCTGGTTCTCGTCGTTCACCACATCGCCGCGGACGGCTTCTCGATGGGACCGCTCGCGCGCGATATCGCCACGGCCTACGCGGCCCGCAGTGCCGGGACCGCCCCGCAGTGGCACGAGCTGGCGATCCAGTACGCCGACTACGCGCTGTGGCAGCGCGAAGTACTCGGCGCGGAATCCGATCCCGAGTCCTCGGCCGCGCGCCAACTGGAGTTCTGGCGCGACCGGTTGCGCGGACTTCCGGCCCGGCTGGACCTGCCCACCGACCGGCCACGCCCGGCGGTGGCCGAGCACGCGGCGGCCACGATCACCGTCGACTTCGACGCGCGGCTGCGCGCCGGCCTGGACGACCTGGCCGGACGCTACGAGAGCACGCCCTTCATGGTGGTGCACGCCGCGCTCGCGGTGCTGCTCGCCCGGATGTCGGGTACGGCCGATATCGCCATCGGCGCACCGGTCGCCGGACGTGGTGCGGCCGTGCTCGACGATCTGGTCGGCATGTTCGTCAACACCCTCGTGCTGCGCTCCGATATCCATTCGGCGCAGCCGTTCTCGGCCGTGCTGCGGCAAGTGCGCGAGAGTGATCTCGCCGCCTTCGCCCACGCCGACATCCCGTTCGAGCGGCTGGTGGAGGTGCTCGACCCGCCTCGATCACAAGCCCACCACCCGCTGTTCCAGGTGGCGTTGTTCTTCCAGAACCTGAATCCGGTGACGGTCGAACTGGGTGAGCTGACCGTCGGCGAGGTGCGCCTCGACACCGCGGTGAATCCGTTCGACCTGCAGGTCACCGTCACCGATCGCGAGATCGGGTTCACCTATGCGACAGCGCTTTTCGGCGCGGCGACGGTCGAGGGGCTGGCCGCGCGGTTCCTGCGGGTGCTCGAGTCGGTCGTCGCCGAACCGCAGCGCGTCGTCGGCGATATCGACCTGTTCGCCGCCGGTGAGCGCGAGCGCGTCCTCACCGAGTGGAACGATTCGGCGCATATCGGTTTCGGCGCGGAACTGCTGCTCGACGAATTCGAAGCCCAGGCCGCGACCGCGCCGCAACTGCCCGCGGTGCGCTACATCCCGGACGACGGCTCGGCGCCGACCGTCCTCACCTACGGCGAGCTGGACAGCCGCAGCAACCGGCTCGCCCGCCACCTCATCGCCGCCGGGGTGGGCCCGGAATCGCTGGTCGCCCTGTCGATTCGGCGTTCGCCGGCGTTGGTGGTGGCGATGTACGCCGTGCTCAAGGCCGGCGGGGCGTACGTTCCCATCGATCCCGACCATCCGGCCCAGCGCATCGCCCACATCCTGGAGACGGCCCGGCCCGCGGTCCTGCTCACCACCGCCGATGCCGAGGTGGACTTCGACGGCCCGACCGTCGCGGTCGACTCCGTCGCCCTCGACGCCTACCGCGACGACCCGATCGCGGTGAACGAACGCCACAGCCCGATGTACGCGAACCATCCGGCCTACGTGATCTTCACCTCCGGTTCGACCGGAAAGCCCAAGGGCGTCGCCGTCACTCACGCGGCGATCGTCAATCAGATGACGTGGATGCAGGCCGAATACCGGCTCACCGCCGCCGATGTGTACCTGCAGAAGACCGCGACCACCTTCGACGTCTCGCTGTGGGGCTATTTCCTGCCGTTGCGGATCGGCGCCACCCTGGTGCTGGCCGCTCCGGACGGCCACCGCGATCCGGGCTACCTCGCCGAGACCATCGCCGAATACGGCGTCACCGTCACCGATTTCGTGCCCTCGATGCTGAGTGTCTTCGCCGCGCAGGTCGGCTCGGCGCAGGTACGGTCGCTGCGGCAGGTGTTCGTGATCGGTGAGGCGCTGCCCGCCGAGACGGTGCGGGCGTTCGGCGCGATCAGCTCGGCGCGGCTGCACAACCTGTACGGGCCCACCGAGGCGGCGGTCTCGATCACCTACCGGGATGTCACCGGGGTGACCGACCGCCCGGCCCTGCCGATCGGCCGGCCCGAATGGAACAGCCGCGTCTACGTGCTGGATTCGCGGCTGCGGCCGACCCCGCCGGGTGTCGCGGGCGAGTTGTATCTGGCCGGCGCCCAGCTGGCGCGCGGCTACTACGGCCGCGCCGACCTCACCGCCGACCGGTTCGTCGCCGATCCGTTCGCGGTGTCGAACGGCGCCGGCGAACCCGGCTCCCGGATGTACCGCACCGGTGATCTGGTGCGCTGGGACGTCGGCGGCGGCGCACCGGAACTGATCTACCTCGGCCGCACCGACTTCCAGGTGAAATTCCGGGGTCAGCGCATCGAACTCGGCGAGATCGAGGCGGTGCTCGCGGCGGTGCCCGATGTCGCCGCGGCGGTCGTGCGGATCGTGACGGCTCCGGGTGGCGACCACCTCATCGGTTTCGTCACCCCGGCCGGCGACGGCTCCGTCGCACCCGGCCTCGGTGAGCGGGCGCGCGACGCCGCCGTCGCGCAACTGCCCGGGTACATGGTCCCGTCGGCCGTGGTCGTCCTGGACGCGTTCCCGCTCAATGCCTCCGGCAAGCTCGATCGCACTGCGCTGCCCGATGCCGGTGATCCGCGGGTCGCGGCGGTCTTCGGCGGTGGCGAGTACCGCGAGCCGAGCACACCGGCTCAGCGGCTGGTCGCCGAAACCTTCGCGCAGGTACTCGGCATCGAACGGGTCGGCGCCGACGACGACTTCTTCGCCCTCGGCGGTAATTCGCTGGTCGCCACGCGGGTACTGGCCCGGCTCGGCGAGCGCCACGGCCGTCGCGTTCCGGTGCGCATGCTGTTCGAACACCCGACCGTCGCCGGTCTGGCCGCCGCCATGATCGACATCGACGGCAGTGCAACGGATCTGCCCGGCCCCGTCGCCGCCGAACGGCCCGATGTCGTTCCGCTGGCGCCGGTGCAGCAGGGCATGTGGTTCCTCAACCGCCTGGCTCCGGATTCGGCGGCCGACAATATCGCGGTCGCGGTGCGCATCCTCGGCGATCTGGACGAGGCGACCATGTACGGCGCCTTCACCGATGTGGTCGCGCGCCACGAGGCGCTGCGCACCTACTATCCGCTCGATGCCGAGGCCGAGGGCTGCCAGGCAGTGCTGCCTCCGGAACAGGCGCATATCGAGTTCGAGAGCCGAACGGGCGCCGCGGCGGAGCCGATCGCCGACTTCGCCGGACGCGGTTTCGACGTCACCGCCGCACCGCCGGTACGGGCCCTGCTCATCCGCGAATCCGACACCAGCCACGTCTTCGTCGTCGTCGTCCACCACATCGCCGCGGACGGCTATTCGCTGAATCCGCTGCTGCGGGATCTGATCGCCGCCTATCTGGCCCGCCGGACGCGGACCGCGCCGAACTGGCCCGCGCTGCCCGTGCAGTATGCGGATTACGCACTGTGGCAACGACAGTCGCTGGCTGCCGCCGAGGCCGAACATCTGGACTTCTGGACCCGGACGCTGGCGGATCTGCCCGACGAACTCGCCCTGCCCGCCGACCGGCCGCGCCCGGCCGTGGCCTCGCGCCGGGGTGCGGTCGTGCGCGGTCGTATCGACGGCGCCGTCGCCGGTGCGGTCCACCGCCTCGCCAAGGCGCACGGCGCGACCCCGTTCATGGTCTGGCACGCCGCCCTGACCGTGCTGCTGGGCCGGCTGTCCGGCGGTGACGACATCGCGATCGGCACCCCCGTCGCCGGACGCGGCGCCAGTGCACTCGACGAGCTGATCGGCATGTTCGTCAACACCCTGACGCTGCGGACGAGACCTCGGATCGGCGACAGTTTCGATGCGGTGCTCGCGCACACCCGCGCCGTCGACCTGGCCGCATTCGCCCATGCGGCACTGCCTTTCGATCGCGTGGTCGACGCCCTGGGCGTGGCACGCACCGCGGACCGCAACCCACTGTTCACGGTGTCGCTGAGCTATCTCAACCTCGGCTCGCACACCCACGCCGTGCCGGGGCTGATCCTCGAACCGGTCGAATTCGACAATCCCGTGGCCAAATTCGACCTGCAGTTCACCGTGTCGGACGAACTCGACGCTGACGGGCACCTGCCGCTCGAACTCACCTATGCCACCGACCTGTACGACCCGGCCACCGCGGCGGGACTGCTGCGGCGGCTGGGCCGGGTGATCGGTGCCGCCGTCGCCGAACCGCAGCGCGCCGTCGGCGATATCGACCTGCTGTCCCCGGCCGAACACGCGGCCCTGCTCGACGCTCGGCCCACGCCGTTCGTCGCCGCGCGCACACTCGCGGATTTCCTGGCGGAGGCGGCGCGGCGCAATCCCACCGGTATCGCGGTGTGTGGCGACGGCCGGGATGTGACCTACGCGGAACTGGATGCCGAATCGAGCCGATTGGCGCGCATCCTGATCGAATCCGGCGTCGGCGCGGAGGATTTCGTCGCGATCGCGATCACCCGCTCGGTGCGGTGGGTGGTGGCCTGGTGGGCGGTGGCGAAGGCGGGTGCCGCCTTCCTGCCCGTCGATCCGGACTATCCGGCGGAGCGGATCGCCCATATGCTCGCCGATTCCGGTGCGGCCGTGGGTATCACCACCGTCGCGGACGCCGCCGCGTTCCCGGCGACGGTGCGCGCGCTCACCGTCGATGCGCCGGAATTCGCTGCCCGCCTGCGGAATACCTCTCCGGAGCCGATCGAGGCGCACGAACTGCTGCGCCCGGTCCGGTTGCAGAATCCGGCATGGATGATCTACACCTCCGGCACGACCGGTAAGCCGAAGGGCGTCGTGGTGACCCACGGCGGTATCGGGGCCATCGTGACCGCACATCGCCGGCACTATCGGGTCGATTCGGGCGCGCGGGTGCTGCACGCCTCCTCACCGAGCTTCGACGCGTCGATGCTGGAACTGCTGATGGCCTTCGCGGGCTCGGCGACCGCCGTCATCGCACCGGTCGGCGTGTACGGCGGCGACGAGCTGACGGAACTGCTGGCAGCGCAGCGTGTTTCGCACGCCTTCATCACACCCGCCGTGCTGCGGACCCTCGACCCCGCCGCGCTGCCCCGGCTGCGACGGTTGACGGTCGGTGGTGAGGCCTACGGTCCGGACCTGATGGCTCGCTGGGCCGCGGGCCGCGAATTCCACAACACCTACGGCCCGACCGAGACCACCGTGTTCGCCACCGTGAGCGCGGTGAAGCGTCCGGGCGACCCGCTGGACATGGGCGCCCCGATCGCCGGAATGTCGGCGGTGATACTCGACGGGCGGCTGCGCCCGGTGCCGCTCGGCGTCACGGGTGAGTTGTATCTGCGCGGCCCCGGGCTCGCGCGCGGTTATCACGCGCGGGCGGCGCTGACGGCCGAGCGCTTCGTCGCCGATCCGTACGGTGCGCCGGGCGAGCGGCTCTACCGCACCGGCGATCTGGTGCGCTGGGTGACGCGCGGCGAGGAACACGTCGTCGAATACGTGGGCCGCTCCGACCATCAGGTGAAGGTGCGCGGCCTGCGCATCGAACTCGGCGAGATCGACGCGGTGCTTGCGGCGCAGGAGTCGGTCGCATTCGCCGCCACCCTCGGCCATCTCGATGCGGCGGGGGAGACCTCGCTGGTCGCCTATGTGGTCGCCGCAGCCGGGCACGTGGTCGACGTGGACGAACTGGTGGCCCACGCCTCCCGCAGCCTCACCGCGTACATGGTTCCGGCCGCGATCATGGTCATCGACGAGATTCCGCTGACACCGACCGGAAAACTGGATCGGAAGGCGTTGCCGGAGCCGGTTTTCCGGGTAGCCGAATTCCGCGCCCCGCGCACGGCCGCCGAATCCACGGTCGCCGACATCGTGGCCGGGGTGCTCGGCCTCGGCGAATCCCGCCGCATCGGCCTCGACGACGACTTCTTCGCACTCGGTGGCAACTCGCTCACCGCAACCCGGTTGGCCGCGCGGCTCGGATCGGCATTCGACACGACGGTGCCGGTGCGCGCCGTCTTCGAACATCCCACCGTGGCCGCCCTGGCGACCGCCGCCGCGGCGCCGGAGGGCGCGCCGGCCCGGGTGGCGCTCACCCCGCGCGCCGTCGACGGGCCGGTGCCGCTGTCGCTCGCGCAGCAGCGCATGTGGCTGCTCAACCGAATGGACGAGCACTCCGCCGCCTACACGATCCCGCTCGCCATGCGGTTGAGCGGTGCACTCGACGTGCCCGCGCTGAATGCCGCGTTCGCCGATGTGGTGGCCCGGCACGAGGTGCTGCGCACGGTGTATCCGCAGACCGACGCGGGACCGGTGCAGGTGATCCTCCCGGTCGCCGACGCCCCGGCACCGCACTTGGCGCCCGTGCCGCTGCGCAGCGCCGACATGCTCGATGCCGTATCGCACTTCGTCACCGAGCCGTTCGACGTGACGGCCGCGGTGCCGCTGCGGGCCCGGCTGTTCGTCGTCACCGACGCACCCGGCAGCGAGTACGTCCTGGTCGTGGCCGTGCATCACATCGCCGCCGACGGGTCCTCGCTGGTACCGCTGGCCCGGGACGTGATGACCGCCTACGCTGCCCGCCGCGGCGGGACCGCGCCGGACTGGACGCCGCTGCCGGTCCAGTACGCCGACTTCGCGCTCTGGCAGCGCGAGGTGCTCGGCTCCGAGGAGGATCCGGAATCGCCGGCCGCCCGGCAGATCGGGTACTGGACCCGCACGCTGGCGGGGCTGCCGGACCAGCTGGCGCTGCCCACCGACCGGCCGCGTCCGGCGACGGTCTCCACCGCCGGTGGCACCGTCGATTTCACCGTGGACCCCGCGACACACAACCGGCTGGCCGAGATCGGGCGCACCCACGGCGCGACGCTGTTCATGGTGATGCACGCCGCCTTCGCGACCCTGCTGTCGCGGCTGTCGGCCTCGACGGATATCGCGATCGGTACTCCCATCGCCGGCCGCGGTGACAGGGCCCTCGACGAGTTGGTCGGCATGTTCGTCAACACCCTGGTGCTGCGCACCGAGGTCGATCCGGGCGCCGGCTTCGCCGAACTGCTCACGGGCGTGCGCGACGGCGACCTGGCCGCCTTCTCCCACGCCGACATTCCGTTCGAGCGGCTGGTGGAGGTGCTGAACCCGGTCCGGTCGACCGCCCGGCATCCGCTGTTCCAGGTCGGCTTCTCCTTCCACAACCAGGCCGCCGCGGAATTCGCGCTGGACGGCCTGACGGTGAGCGCGGCGGATTTCGATACCGCGGTCTCGCAGTTCGACCTGCATCTGGTGATCACCGACCGCTACGACGCATCCGGCGCGCCGCTCGGCATGGCCGCCTCCCTCACCTACGCCACCGCTCTCTTCGACGCCCCCACCGTCGCCGGCTTCGGCGAGCGGCTGCTGCGGCTGCTGGAAGCGGTGTGCGCCGATCCGGCTCGGGCGCTCGGCTCGGTGGATCTGCTCGCGCCGCAGGAGCGGGTGCGGATTCTGCAGACCTGGAACGACACCTCCGAAACCTATTGTGCGACAACGCTTCCCGCGCTGTGGAATGCGACGGTGGAAGCCGCCGGTTCCGCACCCGCGCTGATCGTCGATCGCGACGGCGCCGGTGAACCGGTGAGCTATGCCGAATTGTCGGCGCAGGTCAACCGCCTCGCCCGGCATCTCATCGCACTGGGCGTCGGCCCGGAGACCCGCGTGGCGCTGGCCGTGCGCCGTTCCCGGGAACTGATCGTCGCCATGTACGCGGTCAGCGTCGCCGGTGGCGCGTACGTGCCGGTCGATCCGGACCAGCCGGCCGAACGCGTCGACTACATCCTCTCGACCGCGGCTCCGCTGTGTGTGCTGACCACCTCGGATATCGCACCGACGCTGCGGGACGGGCAGTTCCGCGTGGTGGACGTCGACGAGGTGCCGGCGCTGTCCGCCGCCCCGGTGACCGATCGGGACCGCCGTGCCCCGCTGCTGCCGCAGCATCCGGCCTATGTCATCTTCACCTCCGGATCGACGGGCCGGCCCAAGGGCGTCACCCTCGCACACGAGGCGATCGTCAACCAATTGCGCTGGAAGACAGCGGCATTCGAATTGGGCGCCGACGACGCGGTGTTGTTGAAGACCGCCGCCACCTTCGACCTCTCGGTGTGGGAGTTCTGGTCCGCCGCCGTCTGTGGTGGCCGGCTCGTGGTCGCCGCCCCGGATGGCCATCGCGATCCCGCCTACCTCGACGAGCTGATACGGCGCGAGCGGGTGACCACGCTGCACGTCGTCCCGTCGATGCTCGACGCGCTGCTCACCGCCTCCGGCGGACGCCTGCCGGCCTCGCTGCGCCGCATCCTCGCCATCGGCGAGGCGCTGCCCGCGACCACCGCGCAGCGCGTGCGCCGCGCCGGTTCCGCCCGCCTGTACAACCTCTACGGCCCGACCGAGACCGCGGTCTCGATCACCGCCCACGCGGTCGACGACACCGACACGGTGACCGTTCCGATCGGTCGTCCGGAGGCCAACAGCAGGGTGTACGTGCTGGATTCGCGGCTGCTGCCGGTGCCGGTGGGCGTGCCCGGTGAGCTGTATCTGGCCGGTGCGCAGCTGGCGCGCGGCTACGACGGACGCGCCGATCTGACCGCGGAACGGTTCGTGGCCGACCCGTTCGAATCCGGAGCCCGCATGTATCGCACCGGCGACGTGGTGGCCTGGAACGCGGCCGGCGAACTCGAATATCGGGGCCGCACCGATTTCCAGGTGAAGGTGCGAGGCTTCCGCATCGAACTCGGGGAAATCGAGGCGGCGCTGCTCGCGCTGCCGGCGCTCGCGCAGGCCGCCGTGCTGGCGGTATCGGATCCGCGCACCGCCGATCGACTGGTCGCCTACCTCGTCCCGTCCGCCGGTGATGTCGATATCGCCGAGGTGAAAACGGCTCTGGCCCGGACACTTCCGTCCTACATGGTGCCCGAGGCGTTCGTCGTCCTCGAGGCGCTGCCGCTGACGGTGAACGGCAAACTGGACCGGGCCGCGCTGCCCCGCCCCGTCTTCGAGGCGACGGCCTACCGCGCTCCCGCCGGCCCGGTGGAACAGACGATCGCCGATATCTACGCCGCCGTGCTGGGGGCGCCCCGGGTCGGCGCCGACGACGACTTCTTCGCCCTCGGCGGCAACTCGCTGCTGGCCACCCAGGTATCCGCCCGCCTCGGCGCGGCCCTGGACGCCCGGATTCCGGTGCGGCTGCTGTTCGAGGCCTCGACGGTAGCCGCGCTCGCGGTGCGCGTGGACGGCCACATCGGCTCCGGTGGTCGCACGGCGCTGACCGCCGGACCGCGGCCCGAGGCGCTGCCGTTGTCGCTGGCACAGCAGCGGATGTGGTTCCTCAACCAGTTCGAACCCGAATCCGCGGCCTACAACGTGCCCGCCGCCGTGCGGCTGCGCGGTGAGCTGCGGGTCGACGCGTTGCAGCAGGCGGTGCTCGACGTCCTGGGCCGGCACGAGGTGTTGCGCACCGTCTATCCGCAGACGGCCCACGGTGTCGTGCAGCACATCCTGCCCGCCGCGCAGGCGGGCGCGGACCTCACCCCGCGGCCGGTCGGCGCCGACGAGGTCGCGGCGTGCATCGCCGAACTGGCCTCGGCCGGCTTCGACGTGAGCACCGAGGTGCCGATTCGCATTGCGCTGCTGCGCCTTTCGGCATACGAGCACGTACTGGTGTTCGTGGTGCATCACATCGCCGCCGACGGCTGGTCCATGCGGCCACTGACCCGCGATGTCATGCTCGCCTATGCCGCCCGCAGCGCCGGCCAGGCTCCGCACTGGACGCCGCTACCGGTGCAGTACGCGGATTACGCGCTGTGGCAGCGGCAGGTGCTGGGCTCGGAAGACGATGCGCGGAGCCTGATCTCGACGCAGGCGCGCTACTGGCGCGAGGCCCTGGCCGGTCTGCCGGACGAGGTGAATCTGCCCGCGGATCGCCCGCGTCCGGCGGTGCAGTCCGCACGCGGCGGCCGGGTGGTGTTCCCCATCTCGGAGCAGCTGCGCGCGGATCTGGCCGAGCTGGGCCGCGCCCACAATGCGACGTTGTTCATGGTGGTGCATGCCGCGTGGGCGCTGTTCGTGGCACGCATGGCCGGCACCGACGACGTCGCGGTCGGCACCCCGATCGCGGGCCGCGGCGAGGCCGAACTCGACGATGTGGTCGGCATGTTCGTCAACACCCTCGTGCTGCGCACCCGGGTACCGGGCGAGGCGACCTTCACCGAATTGCTCCGCAGCGCACGCGATACCGATGTGCAGGCGTTCGGACACGCCGATCTGCCCTTCGAGCGACTGGTCGAGCTGGTGAATCCGGAGCGCTCCACAGCCCGCCATCCGCTGTTCCAGGTGATGCTGACCTTCCAGAACCTGCCGCAGCGCGATTTCGAACTGCCCGGACTGCGGGTCGAGGCCGTCGATTTCGATTTCGACGCCGAACAATTCGATCTGTCGCTGACCGTGCAGGGGACCGGAGAGGGACTGCTCGCCGACCTGTCGTACGCGCGTGATCTGTTCGACCACACCACGGTCGAATCGTTCGCCCGGCGCTTCACCGGACTGCTCACGGCCGTGGCCGCCGCCCCGGAGCGGGCCGTCGGCAGCCTGCCGCTGCTGTCGGCGCCCGAGTACGAGCAGTTCACCCGGATGGACGGCGGCCCGGTGCTCGCGGACGAGCTGCTGCCGGAGATCTTCACGCGCGGCCTGCGGCACGGCGCCGACCGGATCGCGGTGCGCATCGACGGGCGATCGGTGACCTACGGCGAGCTGGATCGGCAGTCCTCGCAGCTGGCCCGGATGCTCATCGACGCGGGCGTCGGGCCGGAGCGGGCGGTGGCGATCGCGCTGCCGCGCTCCTACGAGATGATCGCCGCGGTCTGGGCGGTCGCGAAGGCGGGCGGCGCGTACGTGCCGGTCGATCCGAGCTACCCGCCGGATCGAGTCCGGCATATGGTGGTCGACTCGGCTGCCGTAATCGGCATCACCACAAGGGAATTCGCTGCCGACCTGCCCGCGGCCACCACCTGGCTGGCGCTGGACGACGAGACCACCGCCGCGGCCTGTGCGAGCCGCTCCCACGATCCGATCACCGATGCCGATCGCATCCGTCCACTGCGCCCGGACAACGCCGCCTACACCATCTACACCTCGGGTTCGACCGGCCTGCCCAAGGGCGTCACGGTCACGCACCGGCGGGTCGCCAATCTCGCCGCCCATGCCACCCGGCTGTGCCGGGTGGAGCCGCGGCACCGTTTCCTGCACGTCTGCTCGCCGAGTTTCGATCAGTCGCTGGAGGAGTGGCTGCTGACCTTCGGCAGCGGAGCCACCCTGGTCATCGCGCCGCCGTCGGTGCTGGGCGGACAGGAACTCGCCGAGCTGCTGCGCGCCGAGCGGGTCACCCACACCATGATCACCCCGGCCATGCTGGCCACCGTCGATCCGTCCGGACTGCCGGACCTCGAGGTCGTCGGCGCCGGCGGCGACGCGACCACGCCGGAACTGCTGGCCAAGTGGCAGCCCGGCCGCCGCTTCGTCAACAGCTACGGCCCGACCGAGGCCACCATCTCCTCGGCCTACGCCGTCCTGGTCGCGGGCGTGCCGATCACCATCGGCACCCCGGTGCCGGGCACGACGACACTCGTGCTCGACGCGCGGATGCAGCCGGTGCCGCCCGGTGTCGCGGGTGAACTGTACGTGGTGGGCGAGGCCCTGGCCCGCGGGTACCACGCCCGGGCGGGGCTGAGCGCCGACCGATTCGTCGCCTGCCCGTGGGGCACGCCGGGCACCCGGATGTATCGCACCGGCGACCTGGTCCGCTGGATCGTCGGCGGCGAGGGCGAGTGGGAGCTGGAATATCTGGGCCGCACCGATTTCCAGGTCAAGGTGCGCGGCTTCCGCATCGAACTCGGCGAGATCGACGCGGTGCTCACCGGCCACGACGATATCGATTTCGCGGTCACGCTGGGTCGCGAGACTCCGGCCGGCGCCACCGCGCTGGTGTCGTATGTGCATGCGGTGCAGGGACGTTCGGTCGACCCGCAGCAGCTGACCGCCTATGCCGCGCGCAGTCTGCCGTCGCATATGGTGCCTGCCGCGATCGTCGTCCTCGACCGTGTGCCGCTCACCCCGGTGGGCAAATTGGATCGGAAGGCGTTGCCGGAACCACAGTTCCGGGCGCGGCCCTACCGCGAGCCGGCCACACCGCAACAGCGACTGGTCGCCGCGGTCCTGGCCGAGGCGCTCGGGGTGCCACGGGTCGGCGCCGACGACGACTTCTTCGAACTCGGCGGCAACTCGCTCATCGCCACCCAGGTGGTCGCGCGCCTGGGCGCCCGGACCGCGACCCGGATCCCCGTGCGCACGGTGTTCGAGGCGCCGACGGTGCGTGCCCTGGCCGAACGGCTCGCCGCCCATGCCGGTACGACGAGGGTCGAGCTCACCGCACGGCCTCGGCCGCAACGGATCCCGCTGTCACCGGCACAACAGCGGATGTGGTTGCTCAACCGCATGGACCCGACCTCCGCGGCCTACAACGTGCCGTTCGCGGTGCGCCTGACCGGTGCGGTGGACGCCGCCGCACTGGAACTCGCCTTCGCCGATGTGGTCGAACGGCACGAGGTGTTGCGGACCGTCTATCCGCAGGGCGACGACGGACCGTTCCAGCAGATCCTGGCCGGCGCCGACGCCGAGTTCACGGTCGGTTCGGTGACCACCGCCGAGGTGGAAGCCGAATTCGCGCACATGCTTTCGCGCCCCTTCGATGTCACCTCCGACATTCCGGTGCGAGCCGCGCTGCTGCGGGTGACGGATACGTCCGAGCACATCGTCGTGCTGTCGATGCACCACATCTGCGCCGACGGCGCCTCGGCCGCGCCGCTGGTCCGGGATCTGCTGACCGCCTATGCCGCGCGCACGGCCGGTGCGGCCCCGCAGTGGTCCCCGCTGCCGGTGCAGTACGCCGACTACGCACTGTGGCAGCGCGAGCTGCTCGGCGCGGAGGACGATCCGCGATCCCTGGTCGCGGGTCAGCTCGCGCACTGGCGCACCGCCCTCGCGGACCTGCCCGAACAGCTGGCGCTGCCGGCGGATCGACCGCGCCCGAAGGTGCAGTCGCTGCGCGGCCGGGCGCTGACGTTCGAGATCGGCGCCGAGCGGCACGCGGCCCTGCACCGGCTGGCCCGCACTCGCCAGGCCTCGCTGTTCATGGTGGTCCGCGCCGCGCTGTCGGTCCTGCTGGCCCGGCTGGCCGCCACCGACGACGTCGCGGTCGGCGCGCCGATCGCCGGCCGCGGCGAGGCGGAACTCGACGACCTGGTCGGCATGTTCGTCAACACGCTGGTGCTGCGCGCCCGGGTCGCGCCGCAGGCATCCTTCGCCGAGCTGCTCGACCAGGTTCGCGAGACGGATCTGGCGGCCTTCGCCAACAGTGATGTGCCGTTCGAACGACTGGTGGAACTGCTCGATCCGGTCCGGTCGACGGCGCGGCATCCGCTGTTCCAGGTGGGCCTGTCGTTCCAGAACCTGAATCGGGCCGAGGTGCGGTTGCCCGGCGTGACGGTGAGCGAACTCGATGTCGACACGCGCACATCGCAATTCGATCTGCACTGGTATCTGACGGACACCTACGACGAGCAGGGCGCCCCGGCGGGCATCTCGGCCGCCGTCACCTACGCCACCGACCTGTTCGACGCGGCCACGGTGCAGCGGTTCGTGCAGCGGTTCCTGCGGGTGATCGACCGGGTCGCCGCCGACGCCGAAGTCGCGATCGGCGATATCGACCTGCTGGACGACGCCGAACGCATCCGCATGCTGGTCGACTACAACGACACAGCCCGGGATCTGCCGCCGGTCTTCGGCAGCGACCATCCGCACACGCTGACCGCCCGGTTCGCGGCCGCGGTGGCCGTGCATCCCGAGGCGGTGGCGATCGCCGAGGATCGCGCGGGAACCGCTGTCGCACAACGGGTTCTGACCTATGCGGAATTCGATGCGCGGAGCAACCGGCTGGCCCGGTATCTGATCGGCCGGGGGATCGGACCGGAGCAGCGGGTGGCGGTGGCACTGCCGCGCTCGGTCGAACTGCTGGTCGCCGTCTACGCGGTGATCAAGGCCGGCGCCGCCTATGTGCCGATCGACCCGGATCAGCCGGACGAGCGGATTCGGCACATCCTCGACACTGCTGCACCGGAATGCGTGCTGGGACTGCATGATTCGACGATCGATGGCGCGATCACCCTGGAGCGGCTGGACCTCGCGGACTACAGCGACGCCGCGGTGACCGATGCGGACCGGGTGTGTCCGTTGCGGCCGGACGGCATCGCCTACGTGATCTTCACCTCCGGGTCGACCGGGCGCCCGAAGGGCGTGGCGGTCAGCCACCGGGCGATCGTGAACCGGTTGGTGTGGATGCAGTCGGAATACCGGCTCCAGACCGACGACGTGGTGCTGCAGAAGACGCCCGTCACCTTCGACGTGTCGGTGTGGGAGTTGTTCTGGCCGTTGCAGATCGGTGCCCGGCTGGTGCTGGCCGCACCGCAGGGGCATCGCGATCCGGAATATCTGGCTCGTCTGGTGGCGGCCGAATCGGTCACCACGGCGCACTTCGTGCCGTCGATGCTCGCGGTGTTCGTCGCGGGATCGGGGGCCGGTGCGGGTACCTCGCTGCGGCGGGTCTTCGCCTCCGGTGAGGCGCTGCCGGCAGCGGTCGCGCAGCGGTTGCGGACCCTGACCGGCGCCCGGTTGCACAACCTCTACGGGCCCACCGAGGCCGCGGTGGACGTGACCTACCACGAGGTCACCGATGCCGATACCGCCACGGTGCCGATCGGCCGCCCGGTCTTCAATACCCGTGTCTACGTGCTGGATTCGCGATTGCGTCCGGTGCCGACGGGTGTCACCGGCGAGCTGTACCTGGCCGGGAGCCAGCTGGCGCGCGGATATCTCGCAGGTCCCGATCTGACCGCGGACCGGTTCGTGGCCGACCCCTTCGTGGGCGGGTCAGGGGGCATGGGCGCAGCGGGCGGGTCAGGGGGCATGGGCGCAGTGGGCGGGCAACGCATGTACCGCACTGGCGATCTGGTGGTGTGGAATGCCGACGGCGAGCTGGAGTACCGCGGCCGCTCGGACTTCCAGGTGAAGCTGCGCGGGCTGCGGATCGAGCCCGGGGAGATCGAGGCGGCGCTGGTCGCGCAGCCCGAGGTCGCCCAGGCCGTCGCACTGGTCCGCGGCGACGACGGCATGGACCAGCAGTTGGTGGCCTATGTGGTCGCCGAGGCCGGGCACACCGTCGACACCGATCGGTTGCGTGCCGGACTCGCGCGGCATCTGCCCGCGTACATGGTTCCGGCGGTCGTGGTCGTGCTCGACGAACTTCCGGTGAACGCGTCCGGCAAACTCGAACGCCGTGCCCTCCCGGCGCCGCCGCGCACGGTGCGCGAATTCCGCGCTCCGCGGACCGCGGCCGAGACGCTGGTCTGTGAGACCTTCGCGCGGGTGCTGGGTGTGCAGCGATTCGGCTTGGAGGACAACTTCTTCGAACTCGGCGGCACGTCGCTCTCGGCGACCACGCTCGCGGCGCGGTTGACTGCCGCACTCGGGCAACAGGTTCCGGTGCTGACGCTGTTCACCGCGCCGACGCCTGCGGCCGTGCTGGCCGAACTGGACCGGGCCGCAGGCGATATCGATCCCGCTGCCGCCTTCGACGTGCTGCTTCCGTTGCGGCGCAGCGGTATCGGCGAGCCGCTGTTCTGTGTGCATCCCGTCGGTGGTGTCGCCTGGTCGTTCGCCGGCCTGGCCGCCTCGGTGGAGCGGCCGCTCTACGGGCTGCAATCGCCGGCGCTGAGCGGGGAGGACCTGCCCGGCACCGTCGAGGGGTGGGCGCGGCGCTATGTCGAGGCGATCCGCTCGGTGCAGCCGGAGGGGCCGTATCACCTGCTGGGATGGTCGCTCGGTGGCGTGCTCGCCCATGCCGTCGCGGTGCAGTTGCAGGACGAGGGTGAGCGGGTCGAACTGCTGGCCGTGATGGACAGCCGGCTCGGCGAGCCCGATGCCGACGAGTCCGAGCCGGTCGCGCTGCCGGAACTGCTGGGTGGGTTGCTGGGGGAGCGGATCGAGGACTTCGGCGACCTGCCGGAGGATCGTGCCGCGCTCCTCGACATGCTGCCCGAACCGTTCGCGTCGCTGGGCCGGGATCGGATCAGCGCCGTCCTCGAGGCGGCGCTGGAATCGGTCGATCTGGCCGCCGCCTATCGGCCTCGGATCTATCGAGGTGATCTGACGTACTTCGTCGCCGCCCACGACGCCTCGAGCGATCCGGGCGCCGAGGGGTGGACATCGGCGGTCAGCGGCACGGTGCGGCGCCACCGCCTGCCCACCACCCACTGGCGCATGACGTCCGCGGAACCGTTGCGACGCATCGGCGCGGTGCTGAGCGAACACCTGAACAACGGCGAAACAGACTGATCAGCATCGCTTTTCGCCTCATCAGCCCGGAACCGATCAAGTTCCGTGCGGCCCTCGGGCGCCGGTCCGGCGTTCGCGGTTCGCGACCGTGAAAGGAAGAAGGAAAAAAAGTATGACAGGCACCGACTACACCGCGATCCTCACCCAGATCCTGAGCTTCCTCAGCTCCGGTTCCAGCCTCGCCTACACCCCGAAGTAAATCGCTCCAGAAAGGATTATCGACTGATGGATACCGGAAGCTCCGGCCTCGGCAGCATCTTCACCGCCCTCGCGAACCTGCTCTCCACCGGATCGGCGGTGTCGGTGACACCGGGCGCTTGATCGCGGTGCGGGCCCGGACATCGCGGGCCCGCACCATCACCCGGTGCGGTGGTGGAGTCACCGCGCCGGACACAGTTCCGCACGAAAGGTAATCGAATGAGCAACCCATTCGACGATGACGACGCCGAGTTCTACGTCCTGACCAACGATGAAGGCGAGCACTCGTTGTGGCCGGTGTTCGCGGCCGTGCCGAGCGGATGGACGATCGCTCACGGCCCTTGTCTGCGTCAGCTCTGCCTCGACTATGTCGAATCGCATTGGACCGATATGCGCCCGAAGTCGCTGATCGAGGCCATGCGCCTACAAGCCAACTGAATGCGTCGCGCCGCGGCGTGCCATCCGAACCCCCTGCACCGGCACGTCGCGGCGTTCACGTTCTCCTCGCATCGGCCCGGCCCGCCTGCTAATATAAGTTACAACTTATAGAAGGAGGTATGTCATGCCCTTGCTCTCCGATCCCGCCGCCCTCGCGGGGCTCGTCACGCGCGAGGTCCGCACCGGCTCTCGCGACGGCGCCACCACCAGGATCGCGGTCGCCCGCCGCAGCTATCCCACCGATCAGGCCGATCTGTGGGACGCGCTGACCAACGCCGAACGCATTCCGCGCTGGTTCCTGCCGATCAGCGGATCGCTGGAGGTCGGCGGCCGCTATCAGCTCGAGGGCAACGCCAACGGCGTGGTCGAACGCTGTGACGCGCCGAAGCATTTCGCCGTCACCTGGGAGATGGGCCCGCAGATCTCCTGGCTGGAGGTCACCCTCGGCCCCGCCGGCGACGGTACCGAACTGAAGCTCGAGCACGAGGCGCCGATCGATCCGGCCATGTGGACGCAGTTCGGGCCCGGTGCGGTCGGGGTGGGCTGGGACCTCGCCCTGCTGGGCCTGGGGATGCATGTGGACAGTGGTGAGCCGGTGGATCAGACCGTGGCGCTCACGCTGCACACTACCGCGGAAGGCCGTACATTCATCCGCACCGCCGTCACGGCGTGGGGTGCGGCCGCGATCGCCGACGGCGACGACCCCACGGCGGCCCGGACCGCCGCCGAACAGACCTTCGCCTTCTACACCACCGAACCAGAGGACACCCCGGAAGCTCGATGACCGTCCCACCCGCCCGCATCTTCGATGCGCTGGGCGACCCTGTGCGCCGTCACATTCTCGAACTGCTGGCCGCCGGCGAGCACTCCGCCGGCGCGCTGGTCGAGGCGGTCCGCACCACCACGACGATCTCCCAGCCCGCGGTGTCGCAGCACCTGAAGATATTGCGCGACACCGGATTGGTCACCGTCCGCGCCGAGGGCACCCGCCGGTACTACCGCCTCGACGCGGCCGGCGTGGAGATCGCCAGAACCTGGCTGACCACCTTGCTCGACCCGCTGCATCGGCTGGCGAATCCCCTCGACGCCCTCGCCACCGAGATCACCCGTGGCAAACGCGAGCGGCGCGCGGGAGACGCCGTCGCCCCGCCGGAGGCGCACGAAAGCGGTTACGCCGCAGGGTGATTCACAACAGTCCGCTGTTCTTGGCCAGCTGCCCGCGAATCCGTTCGCGCAGCCGCGTGGCGGCGGCCCGGTGCTTGGCCGCGGTGACCCCGTCGCCGCACGCGGTCGCCAGTTCGGCGAGGATCTCGTCCACCGGATCCAATGGGGTGAAACCGGTTTCGAGGCCGGCGACGGTCCCGGCGGCGGGCAGGAGCCGGCGATAGAGTTCGGCGCAGTCGGCGGTGGAGCCGAGGGCGATCGCCGCGCGGGCGCGGTGGGCCCGCATCATGACCGGATAGAAGTGCTCGTCGACCTCGGGGCCGTGGTGGAAGAGCGCGGCGGCTTCGGCGCGCTCGCCGGCGTCGAGGAGCGCGACGATGTAGATCTGGGTGAGCATGCCGGGGAGGGCGGCCTCGATTTCGGCGAGGCAGTCCACGGCGGGCGACAGATCGCGGCGCGCCCAGCCGAGGGGCAGCAACGCGATCAGGGCCGCCTCATCGCCCTCGGGGAAGCCAAAATCCTTTCCCGCCGAGCTGCATTCGTCGAAATAGTGCGCCGCCCGGCCGATATCGCCGCGCAGGATCTCGGTGGCCGCGCGGAAGTATCCGAGGATGGTCGCCAACGGCCGCACCTGTGCCGTGCCCGCGAACTCCAGGGCGAGGGCCGCCTGGCGTCCCGCTTCGGCCAGGTCGACGTTCTGGCAGGCGGTGCGGAAGCGCAGATAGTGTGCGAGAGCGCGGTATTGGGGCAGATCGGCCGACGTCGCGAGACGCTCCAGCTCGGCGGCCCGGTGTCCCAGGTCGTCGCCCGAATGGCCGTCGAGCACCAGGTGAGTCAGCGCGTTCAGCGCCAGGCACTGCAATTCGGCGTCGCCGGTACTGCGGGCCAGTTTGAGTGCCGCGTGGGCACGGGTGTGGGCGAGCCGGTGCGCGGCCGGGCTCGATTCGAAGACGGCGGTGGTGAGCAGGCGAACCTGGGTGGCCACCGGCTGGTCGCGGGCGGAGGCCACGGCGAGTGCCCGCCGCAGCCGCGGATTCGACCATCTCCAGTCCCGCATCGCCCACACCACCGGGGCGCGCCAACTGGTCAGCGCGCGCACCACCAACTCCCCGTCGCCCAATTCGGTGGCCAGCCGCAGCGCCTGCTCCCGGGCGTCGCGGGCCGCGGCGATGCGCCCCGCGTACGCGGAGGCGGTGACCAGTTCGCAGTAGGCGTCCACGCAGGCGACCCGATCCGCGGGCGAGGCATCGGGATCCTCGTGCCCGGCCAGCCGCCGCAGTTCGATCACCGTGCGCCACAGTGGCGCCGCGTCCGCGCGCATACCGCGCTCGACACAGTGCCGCGCCGCCGTCGTGATGTAGTCGACCGCGGAGTCGGCGGTGCTCGCGGTGACGGCCCGCACCGCGTGATGGGCCAGCACCTCGACCGCCCTGACGTCGTCGGGCCGGCAGCCGCCCAGCAGGGTCAGCACCCCCTGATGCATCCGCGTCCGTCGCAGCTGCGGAATCCCGGCGTAGACCGTGTCGCGGATCAGCGCGTGCGCGAACATGATTCGCCCCGCGGGATCGATGATCACCAGCCGCGCCAGTTCGGCGGTGCCGACGAGTCCGATGATCTCGTCCTCGGTCCGTTCGGTCAGCGCCACCAGCGTCGCCGGTTCCACCCGCTCCCCGCAGACGGCGGCGTACTCGAGCACCTCGCGGACCGCATCCGGCATCCGCGCCAGTTGCAGTTCGATCACCCCACGCACACTCGGCGGCAGATCGTGGACATCGCCACCGACGGCCATCGCGGCGGTGAGCTCACGCAGGAACAGCGGATTACCGCCGGTGCGTTCGTGCAACAGCGCGAGCAGATCGGTATCCAGACCGGACAGTCCGGCGGCCCGTGCGATGGCACACGTCCCGTCCAGATCGACACCGGTGAGCTCGATATGCGCGGCGGTCGGATCGGCGAGAGCGGCCACGGCGGCCCGCACCGACGGCGGCGCCTCCACCTCACGCAGCGTGGCGATGATCAGCAGCGGCTGGTCGTGCAGCCAGGCCACGGCCTGGCGCAGGATCTGCAGGGTGGCCTCGTCGGCGCGGTGCAGGTCCTCGAGCACCAGGGCGACCGGGCCGTCGGCGACGGCCTTGCGGCAGCGGTCGGCGATCACCCGGGAGATCTCGAACGCCCCACCGAGAACCGGCCGCGAGGTCAGATCGGCGCCGAACCTCGCGGCGACCTCGGCCCAGACCCACGCTTGCGGCGCCCCGTCCACCTCCGGGCAGCGTCCGGGCGCGACCACCCAGTCGCGGCGGCGTAGTTCGGTGGCGACCGCCTCGGCCAGCGCCGATTTGCCGAATCCCGCGCCGCCGCAGATCCACACCACCCGGGCGCCGTGTTCGATCGCCTCGTACGCCGCCTCCAGAACGACCTTGCGCTGCACCGGGTATCCGAGTGCGGTCGCGCTGTCGGCCCGCTCGTTCGGCTCGGGCGATCGCTCGATGTCGCGCACGAGGTCGGCGCGCACCGCGATGGGCGCGGTCGGCAGGGTGGACTCGAGCACCGGAACCGCCTGGTTGAGGATCGCGGTCTCCAATTCCTGGATGGGACGCCCCGGATCCAGTCCCATTTCCCGGGTGAGGAATTCCGCCGTGCGCCGCAGCGTCGCCAGCGCTTCGGTCTGCTGTCCCAGCCGATATTGCGCAAGGGCGAGCAGCCGCACGCTCTCCTCGCGGTCGGGCCGGTCCTCGACGGTGCGCCGCAGGCCGCTGATCACCTCGGTGGTGCGGCCGAGTTCCAGCGCGGCCTGTGCGCGCAATTCACCGGCGGTCAGATACAGATCGGTCAGCCGCGCCGCCTCGGCCGCCGCCCAGCCGCAATCGGCGAAACTCTCCAGCGCGCGTCCGTTCCAACAGGCCAGCGCGATATCCAGCATGCGGGTGCGCGTGGCCGCCTCGGGGGCACGGGCGCCGCTGCTCACCTGCAGATATTCGTGCAGGAGCGATTCGAACTGCCAGGCGTCGACTTCGGTGTCGCGCAACCGCAGCGCGTAGCCGAGCCCCTCCGACACCACCACCGTCGCCGGCGCGCGGGCGGGACGTTCGGGTTCGAACACCCGCCGCAGGTTGTGGATGTGCACCTGCAGCACCGACGTCGCCTTGGGTGGGGGTTCCCCGTCCCACAACTCGTCGACCAGCCGATCGGTCGACACGGCGCGGCCCTGCGCGATCACCAAGCGCGCCAGCAGGGCCCGGGTGAGCCGGCCCGCGAGACGGATCGGTGTTCCGTCGAGTGCGATGTGCATCGGCCCGAGGACATGGATGCGCCGATCAGCCATGCCATGCCCCCTGCAACCGTGACATCCCGGACACCTTCCCCATGGCCCGTCCCGTTCAGCAGCCGACGGACGGCCATTACGCTGGACATCTGATTTAAATCAGAATCTCTACTCTAAATTTTCGGCGCTGTCTGTCGTTAGCTTCATGGTTGCCAAATCGTTATATCCATTCCGTGTGGTACTTCCGGCGCCCGTGTGTTGTGCATCACGTTCCGGCTGTTCCAGGTTGTGCCACACGTGGTTCGATACCGAGTGGCGAGGTGAGCGGCTTGTAATGCAATTGTGACTTTGTCGGCGAACCGCTGTTTCGCGGTCCGGTGACCATCCTCGGCTCGTATATTTCATCGCAACTTCGGAATTGCTCTCGATATCGGTCAATTGCTTGCCGCCCGATTCGACCGGAAGTGAACCAGAAGTGGGATGGACAAGGCTGACGCTCACAAACCTGATGGATGGGGAGGTTTCGAATGGTTCGAACGTCACAGAACGCGGTAACGGAATTCGGTGGCGCAGGGCAGGAGAAATCATGAGTCAGAACAGGATCCGTCCCCGGCCCACCGTGCCGGACATCGTGGCCCTCTTTCACGACGACGATCAGGCGGGAGAACTGTTCATGCGGACCGACGAGGTGATCGCGGTGCCGGCGGGCCAATTCGTGGCCATGGCCCGCGCCGTCGCGCAACTGGCCGATCACGCCCTGGTCGGCGGCGGAATTCATGCGGACCGCCCGGACGAGGGGACACTCGGCGCCTTCGCGCACGCGGGCGAGAATTCCGTCACGGAACCGGAACCGGTCACCCGTGGGCTCTATGTCGACGCCGACGGTGACGTCTGGGAGCACGACGAGCTCGGCTGGCGGTTACTGCTGCAGGCCGGTGTGGTCGTCGACCCGGTTTCACATTGGGACTGGATCCTCGGACATGTCGGGGAATTCGGCCCGTTCACTTTCGTCGCCGCGAGCTGAGGAATTCACCGCCGCGTTTTTATCGTCAGACTGACGATTACAATGCCCGTCATGGGCAGTGGTTTTCGCCTCAATGCAGCGGTCGCGGTCGATTTGGTGGTTCTGACCCTGGGCGCCCGCCACACTGCCAACGACACGCTGTGCGCGCTGCTGGTCCAGCGCCTCTACGCACCCTATCGCGGAAGATGGGCGCTGCCGGGAGGGTTCGTCCGGCCCGAGGAAAGCCTCTCCGCGGCCGCGGTGCGGGAGTTGCGCGAGGAGACCGGAATTCGCGGCGACCGCATGCATCTGGAGCAGCTGGCGACCTACGGTGAACCCGGCCGTGATCCGCGCGGCCGGGTCATCAGTACCGCGTATCTGGCGCTGGCGCCGAATCTACCCGCGCCGCAAGCGGGTTCGCAGGCCACGGCGGCCGGTATCTGGTCGGTGGAGCAACTGCTCGCCGAGCACGGCCGCATCGCCTTCGACCATCGCCGCATTCTCACCGACGGTGTCGAGCGGGCCCGTGCCAAACTGGAATACACACCGCTGGCCACCGCCTTCTGCACCCGCGAATTCACGGTGGCCGAACTGCGCCGGGTCTACGAGGTGATGTGGGGCACCGATATCGATCCGCGCAATTTCCATCGCAAGGTCACCACTACACCGGGTTTCGTCCTGGCCACCGGCGCCACTACCACCCGCGACGGCGGTCGTCCGGCCAAGCTCTATCGTGCCGGTCCCGCGCAGGTTCTGCACCCGCCGATGTTGCGGCCCAGCTGATTCCCCGTCGTTGCCCCCGCGTGCCCGCGCGGTGGTACACCAGGAGTATGACGGAGGTCACTACCGCGACCCCGAGCGCGCCGACGGTCGCCGGGCGCTCGGCGGAGTTCTGGGGATATTTGATGTGGGGGCTCGCGGGCATCGTCATCGCGGTCCCGGAGTTGGCCGCGGTTTTCGATCTGGCCGACTGGCCGACGATTTCGGCGACGATCGGCCACCTCGAGGACGGGCATTCGTGGGTGCGGCTCGTGGTCGTCTTCGTGATCGTGGTGCTGGCCTACTACTCGCTACCGCAGCTGGCGATGCCGCCGCAGCAACCGGCCACGGTCGCGGGCCGGCAGACCACGGCCAACGGCCGGCTCACCCCCGACCCCGATGCCGTGCGCACCGAGGGGATGGGTGGCTATCTGGTGCTGGCCTGCGCGGCGCTGGCCGCCGCGGTCGCCTTCGCCGGGGGAGCCCGCGCGGTCGACCCGGGGACCTTCACCGGCGCCTATGTGCTCTACGGAACCATCGCGGTGATGTGGGTGATCCTGCCGAGCGTGCTGTCGATGTTCTTCGCGCGGGAAGTGCCGTTTCCCACGCTGTTTCGCACGATCGGCTATCTCGAGCATCGCGCGGGGTTCGTCGCCGCGCTGCTGCTCGGACTGCTGGCGATCCTGCTCATCCACCTCGCGCTCTACCCGTGGCCGCGCGTGACCGGCTGACGGGTCACTCGCGGCGCGGCGACCCGAACAGCACGACCTCCATCAGGGCCATGACGCGCTCGGGCGGGCAGAGGTTCTCGTCGTCGCCGAAGACCCGGCCCAGATCCACCACGAGCCCGAATCCGGCCTGCACCAGAATGCGCGCCTGCGCCTCGGACAGCTCCGGCCGCACCGCGACCAGCAGTTTCACCCATTCGGCCACGATCAACCGCTGAATATTGCGCAGCACCGTGCGTTCCTCGTGCGGAACGTGGCTGAACTCGGCGTAATAGACGAAGGTCAATTCGCGTTCTTCGAACGACCCGGTGACATACAGGTCGATCAGCTTCGACAGTGCCTCGGCGGGAGATTTCGACGAGGCGGTGGCCGGGCCGATCGCACCCGACACCCGATCCGCCGCCCGCCGGAACGCGGCCGCGAGCAGATCGCTCTTGCTGCGGTAATACCGGTAGACGGCCGAGGCCGCGGACAGATCCGCGGCCGTCGCGATATCCTCCACGCTCACATTGGGATAGCCGCGCTGGTGGAACAGCTCCACCGATTTCTTCAGCAGCAGTTCGTGTTTGAACGACTGCGGTATCTCCACCGACCGCGGTGTGGCCGCCGCCGGCGCGGCGTCCGGTAGTTCGGCGCCGATGATCGCCCATGCGGCCGAATTGAGCACGGCGGTAAGCGATTTCACCGGAAGCGTGGCGTGGTGGTCGCCGATGCTGCTGACGATGCTGAGCAGCGCCACCGCGCGCACCAGCCGGTCGCGCCGGGGCAGTTCCGGGCGCAATTCACCGAGCAGGTCGGCGAGGGCGCGGATCGAGGTGGTGAACTGCTCGTCCAGCGTCGCGCGATCGGTGTCGTCGAGATAGCGGCCCTCCCACCGCGCCAGCGTCACGGTCGGGCGATTGGCGATGGTCGCGGCGATCATGGCGTCGAGCACGCCGGCCAGCCGCTGCCGCACCGGAAGGTCCGCGGCCTCCGGGGCCACCGTGGTCGATTCCACCGTCAGCGCGCCGAGACGCAGCAGTTCCTCCCGGAACAGCGCGTACTTGCTGGGATAGTGCCGGTACAGGGCCGCCGAGGAAATGCCGAGGCGGGAGGCGATGTCCTCCATGCTGACCCCGTGATAGCCCAGCGAGCCGAACGCCGCCGCCGAGGTCGCGGCGATCTGGGCACGCCGATTCTTCGGGCGACGCCGAATCACCCGCTCCTGTGGCTTTGTTGCCGGCTGTTCTGCGGGGCTCGCGGTGCCGCGCTCTACGCTCACGGTTCCGGCCTGTCTGTGGTGCGGCGGCACTCCTCGGCACTCATGAATGCCATGGTAGTCACCGGATGATTTCCGGCTGCCCGGTGTTACCGCCGGTTCCGGGAGACCTGCGGGGGATCGCCGCGGTGGCGAAGGCCGAGCCCGGGCCGGGTCTCGACAATTGTGTCCTATCGCCGCCGGCGCCCGGGCCGCCGGGGTGTCCCGGTGCGAATGAAAAGCATTCTGTCGCAAGCAAATACCGACCGGATTCATCTTTTCTCGGATAACACCCAGCTTGGGCGAATGACCAGATCGCTTGCTCGTATCGAAATAGCATCGTTTCGACTCTCGTCACTGGCAGCGGGTGCCCGCCCCGCCGTACGCTGCGCTGGCACTCGGCACCCATCCGGCATCCCCGCCGGTCGGGAATTCATACGACACCGCGGTAGCGAAGGGACTCTCGATGCGCACGCTGGACCTGGAACGGATCATCCGGGCACCCCGCGCCGACGTCTTCGACTGGATCACCGACGCCACCAACTACCAGCGCGTTCCGGCGATCCGGCGGGTCACTCCGGTCCGTCCGGGCAATGTCTCCGAACACGGGGTCGGGGCGGTGCGGCTGCTGGTGACGCCGCTGCTGCGCTTGACGGAGGAGGTCGTCGACTACGACCCGCCGCGACTGTTTCGTTATCGCATATTGAAATCGCTTCCGCCGCTGCGTCGTCAGGACGGAACCGTGACCTTCGACGACCATCCGTCCGGCACCCGGGTGCGCTGGCACTCCCAATTCGAGGTCGCCACACCACTTTTCGCCGCCGCCTGGACCCTCGCGCTGATCCCCGCCGTCTATCTGGGCGTCAGCGCGGTCCTCTCGACCGCCGAGGCCGAACTCCGTCGCGATTAGCCCGCGCCGGCTCGGGCCCTCGGTTCTCAGCTCAGCGCGGCCCAGGCCATCTCGCGCAGAATAGGCCGGGCCCGTCCGGCCAGCGTGGGGGAGGCGCTGTGCGGTGTGGAGTTGATCAGGCCGAAGGTGGCGTGCGCCTTGACCCGTGCGGCGGTCTCGTCCAGTTCCGGGTGCAGGCCGCGCAGCACCCCGACCCAGATCTCCACGTACTGCCGCTGCAGGCGGCGCACCTGCCGCCGCGCGGATTCGGGCAGGCTTTCCAGGTCCCGATCCTGAATACGGATGAGTTCGGGCTCGCCGAGGGCGAAGTCGAGATGGAACTCGATCAATCCGGCCAGTGCCGTGCGCGGGGATTCGGCCTGTTCGGCGACGGCCTTGCCGCCCTCGAACAGCCGGGTGCTGATTCCGACCAGCAATTCGACCAGGACGGCTTCCTTGTTGGGGAAGTGCCGGTAGACCGCCGGCCCGCTGATACCGGCCGCCGCGCCGAGGTCGTCGAGCCGCACCCCGGGGAAGCCGCGGTCGGCGATGAGCCGCGCCCCGGCCTCCAGTAATTGTTGCCGCCGCTGCGCCTTGAGCTGCTCCCGGCGTGTGGGAGCGATGGCCTCACTGCTGCTCATCGGGTTCCTCTCCGCAGGTCGGCGGCG
This sequence comes from Nocardia sp. NRRL WC-3656, assembly GCF_000720265.1. Lineage (NCBI taxonomy): Bacteria > Bacillati > Actinomycetota > Actinomycetes > Mycobacteriales > Nocardiaceae > Nocardia > Nocardia sp. NRRL WC-3656. The sequence goes on from NZ_JOJF01000019.1 coordinate 116,641, forward strand.
TTCGGCAGGTCCGGTTTCCGGCACGCCTGGACATTTCAGTTAACGAAGATTATCTTAGTTTCCAGTTATTGGCCACTAACCGAATGGGCAGGATGGCGTGATGACCCTGACGCAGGACGTGCAGGCCGGCAATCGTGCCGCACATCTGGCGCTGCTCGACGAGCTGCGCGCGAAGCTGGCGGCGAGTGCGCTCGGCGGACCCGAGCGGGCCCGCGAGCGGCATCTGGCGCGCGGCAAACTGCTGCCGCGCCAGCGGGTGGACCGGCTGCTGGATCCCGGCAGCCCGTTCCTGGAACTGTCGCCGCTGGCGGCCGACGGCATGTACGGCGACGACTGCCCGGGCGCGGGGGTGATCGGCGGTATCGGACGAGTGTCCGGCCGGGAATGCGTGATCGTCGCCAACGACGCGACGGTCAAGGGCGGCACCTATTACCCGATGACGGTCAAGAAACATCTGCGCGCCCAGGAGGTGGCGCTGCAGAACCATCTGCCGTGCATCTACCTCGTGGACTCCGGCGGCGCGCATCTGCCGCATCAGGACGAGGTCTTCCCCGACCGCGAACATTTCGGCCGGATCTTCTACAACCAGGCGACCATGAGCGCCAAGGGAATCCCGCAGATCGCCGCGGTCCTGGGGTCCTGCACCGCGGGCGGCGCCTATGTCCCCGCGATGAGCGACGAGGCGGTGATCGTGCGCAATCAGGGCACGATCTTCCTCGGTGGGCCGCCGCTGGTGAAGGCGGCCACCGGCGAGGTGGTCACCGCGGAGGAACTCGGTGGCGGCGAATTGCATTCGCGCACCTCGGGTGTCACCGACCATCTGGCCGACAGCGACGAGGACGCGCTGCGCATCGTGCGCCGCATCGTCGGCACCTTCGCGCCGAAGTCGCCGAGTCCGTGGGAGATCACCGCGCCGGTCGACGCGATCGCCCCGCAGTCGGAGCTCTACGACGTGGTTCCGGTGGACCTGCGCACGCCCTACGACGTGCACGAGGTGATCGAGCGGATCGTCGACGGCGGTGAATTCCAGGAATTCAAGGCCGAGTACGGCCGCACCCTGGTCACGGGCTTCGCGCGCATCCACGGCCATCCGGTCGGCATCGTCGCCAACAACGGTGTGCTGTTCGGTGAATCCGCCCAGAAGGGCGCGCATTTCATCGAATTGTGCGACAAGCGGGTCATTCCGCTGGTGTTCCTGCAGAACATCACCGGCTTCATGGTCGGGCGCGACTACGAGGCGAGCGGTATCGCCAAACACGGCGCGAAGATGGTGACCGCGGTCGCGTGCGCGCGGGTGCCGAAGCTGACGGTCGTGATCGGCGGTTCGTACGGCGCCGGCAACTATTCGATGTGCGGGCGGGCGTATTCGCCGCGCTTCCTGTGGATGTGGCCGAACGCGCGCATCTCGGTGATGGGCGGTGAGCAGGCCGCCTCGGTGCTGGCCACCGTTCGCGGCGATCAGCTCGGTGATTCCTGGAGCGCCGAACAGGAGGAGCAGTTCAAGGCGCCGATCCGGGAACAGTACGAGCACCAGGGCAATCCGTACTACTCCACCGCCCGGCTGTGGGACGACGGGGTCATCGATCCCGCCGATACCAGAACCGTGCTCGGCCTGGCGCTGTCGGTCTGTGCGCAGGCGCCTCTCGAACCTGTCTCCTACGGCGTATTCCGGATGTGATCACCATGCTGAACAAATCTCACCCGGTGCCCTTCGACACCGTGCTGGTCGCCAACCGCGGCGAGATCGCCGTGCGCGTGATCCGCACGTTGCGCGCCATGGGTATTCGCTCGGTGGCGGTCTACAGCGACGCCGATGTCGCCGCCCGGCACGTGGCCGAGGCCGATGTCGCGGTGCGGCTGGGTCCGGCCCCGGCGCGGCAGAGCTATCTCGATATCGATCGGGTGGTCGACGCGGCCGTGCGCTCCGGTGCGCAAGCCGTCCATCCGGGTTACGGCTTCCTGTCGGAGAATTCGGCGTTCGCCGCCGCACTGGAGAAGGCCGGCATCGTCTTCCTCGGTCCGCCCGTGCGGGCGATCGAGATCATGGGTGACAAGATCGCGGCCAAGACCGCGGTCGCCGACTTCGGGGTGCCGGTCGTGCCCGGTATCGCCCGGCCCGGTCTGACCGACGACGAATTGATCTCGGCCGCAACCGAAATCGGCTATCCGGTGCTGGTCAAGCCGTCGGCGGGCGGTGGCGGCAAGGGGATGCGCCGGGTCGACGATCCCGCCGATCTGCCCGCGGCGCTGGTGAGCGCGCGCCGGGAGGCCGCCGCGGCGTTCGGTGACGACACGTTGTTCCTGGAGCGATTCGTCGCCACACCGCGGCATATCGAGGTGCAGATCCTCGCCGACCAATTCGGCAACGTGCTGCATCTGGGTGAGCGGGAATGCAGCCTGCAGCGCCGGCATCAGAAGGTCATCGAGGAGGCGCCCTCGCCGTTGCTGGACCCGCAGACGCGGGCCCGGATCGGCGCCGCCGCCTGCAACACCGCGCGCAGCGTCGACTACGTGGGCGCGGGCACCGTCGAATTCATCGTCTCCGCCGACCGGCCGGACGAGTTCTTCTTCATGGAGATGAACACCCGGCTGCAGGTCGAACATCCGGTGACCGAACTGGTCACCGGGGTGGATCTGGTGGAATGCCAGGTCCGCGTGGCGGCCGGGCAGAAGATCGTCGCCGAACAGGACGATATCCAGCTCACCGGTCACGCCGTCGAGGCTCGCGTCTACGCCGAGGATCCAGGCCGCGACTTCCTGCCCACCGGCGGAACCGTGCTGGCGCTGGCCGAGCCGCAGGGTCCGGGCGTGCGGGTCGATTCCGGGCTGCGCACCGGCAGTGTGATCGGCAGCGACTACGACCCGATGCTGTCGAAGGTGATCGCGCACGGCCCCGATCGCGCGACCGCGATCGCCCGGCTCGATCAGGCACTGGCCGACACCCAGGTGCTCGGCGTGCGGACCAACACCGACTTCCTGCGCTTCCTGCTGGCCGATCCCGATGTGCTGCGCGGTGATCTCGACACCGGGCTGTTGGACCGGCGCGCCGGGGACTTCCGCCCCGCACCGGCCACGGACGACCAGTTCGTCGCGGCGGCGGTGGCGCGCTGGCTGCGGGCGTGGCCGGATGCCCCGCGCGGCCCGTGGGACATCCCGAACGGCTGGCGCATCGGCACCGCCGCGCCCACGGTGTTGCGGCTCGACGGCGGCGACCGCGTCGTGCACGTGGCGATCACGGGCACCCCGGCCGACGCGTGGGTGGCGGTCGACGCCGGGCAGCCGCGCTCGCTGACCGCCGCGCGCGACGACGCGGTGCTGACGATCGACCTCGACGGGATCCGGCTGCGCTACCGGGTCGCCGAACACGGCGGCCCGATCTGGGTGGCCGGCGCCGACGGCGTCGCGGCGGTGCGCGAGGTGGCCGAACCGAGTCTGCGCGGTGGCGACGAACAGCTCACCGATGCCGAAATACTCAGCCCCATGCCGGGTTCGGTGATCGCGGTGCACGTGGCCCCGGGCGCCGAGGTGGCCGCCGGCACCCCGGTGGTGGTGGTCGAGGCGATGAAGATGGAACACACCCTGACCGCGCCGGTCGCCGGAAAGGTGGAGCTGCTGGTCGCGGCGGGCGACCAGGTGCAGGTCGAACAGGTCCTGGCGCGGATCGCCGCCGAGCCCGTCGTGGACACCGAGGAATCGGACAGCGAGCAGGCGGACACCGAGCAGAAAGAGGCACAGGCATGAGCGATTTCCTGTCCACCGGCACGCTGCCGGAGGAGTACCGAGATCTGGCGCTGACCGTTCGCGATTTCGCGAAACAGGTCGTCGCGCCGGTGGCGGCGAAACACGATGCGGCCCATACCTTCCCGTACGAGGTCGTATCCGGCATGGCGGATATGGGTCTGTTCGGCCTGCCGTTCCCGGAGGAGTACGGCGGTATGGGCGGCGACTACTTCGCGCTGTGCCTGGCGCTCGAGGAACTCGGCAAGATCGACCAGAGCGTGGCGATCACGCTCGAGGCCGGGGTGTCGCTGGGCGCCATGCCGATCTACCGGTTCGGCAACGAGACGCAGAAGCAGGAGTGGTTGCCGCAGCTGACCTCCGGGCGCGCCCTCGCGGGTTTCGGTCTCACCGAACCCGGCGCGGGCAGCGATGCCGGCGGCACCCGGACCACCGCCGTCCGCGACGGCGACGACTGGATCATCAACGGCAGCAAGCAGTTCATCACCAATTCGGGCACCGATATCACCCGGCTGGTGACCGTGACCGCGGTGACCGGTGAGTCGGAGGGCAAGAAGGAGATCTCCACCATCCTGGTGCCGACCGACACCCCCGGCTTCGTCGCCGAACCGGCCTACAACAAGGTCGGCTGGCACGCCTCGGACACCCATCCGCTGAGCTTCACCGACGTCCGCGTGCCGCAGTCGAATCTGCTCGGTGAACTCGGCCGCGGCTACGCCAACTTCCTGCGGATCCTGGACGAGGGCCGGATCGCGATCGCGGCGCTGTCGGTCGGCGCGGCACAGGGCTGTGTCGACGAGAGCGTGCGCTACGCCGGTGAGCGGGAGGCCTTCGGCCGCACCATCGGCCGCAACCAGGCGGTGGCGTTCAAGATCGCCCGGATGGAGGCGCGGGCGCACGCCGCGCGCACCGCCTACTACGATGCGGCGGCCTTGATGCTGGCGGGCAAGCCGTTCAAGAAGCAGGCCGCGATCGCGAAGCTGGTCGCCAGCGAGGCCGCGATGGACAACGCTCGCGATGCCACCCAGATTTTCGGCGGCTACGGCTTCATGAACGAATATGCTGTGGCCCGGCACTATCGCGATTCCAAGATTCTGGAAATCGGCGAGGGCACGACCGAGGTGCAGTTGATGCTGATCGGACGGGAGCTGGGACTGTGAGCGAGCCGATGGAGCCGGTGCGCCGGGTGGTGCAGCGCGGGCTGTGGTTCGAAGAGCTGGAAATCGGTGTGCTGTACGAACATCGGCCCGGGCGCACCATCACCGAGGCGGACAACATCGCGTTCACCACGCAGACGATGAACACCCAGGCGCTGCATCTGGACGCGGCCTTCGCCGACGGCCTGCCCCCGTTCAATCAGCGACTCGTCAATTCGATGCTCACGCTGTCGACGCTGGTCGGCCTGTCGGTGGCGCAGCTGACGCAGGGCACCATCGTGGGCAATCTGGGCTTCTCGGAGGTCGCCTTCCCGAAGCCGATGTTCCACGGCGACACCCTGTACGCCGAAACCCTGGTGACCGCCAAGCGCGAGTCGAAAAGCCGTCCGGGCGAAGGGATCGCGACCTTCGCGCACACCGGGCGCAACCAGCACGGCGACGTGGTGGCCACCGCGGTCCGCAAAACCCTGATGCGGATGCGCCCGGACGGCGAGTAGGAGAGCGGATGAACTGGGAACTCCCGGGCCCGGCCTGGCTGTTCTGCCCCGCCGACCGGGGCGAACGCTACGAGAAGGCCGCCGCCGCCGCCGACGTCGTGATCATCGATCTGGAGGACGGCGTCGCGGCCGGGGACAAGGAGGCCGCGCGCGAGGTGCTGATGGCCACGCCGCTCGATCCGGAGCGGACGGTGGTCCGGGTCAACGCGGCCGGTACGCACGATTTCGACGCGGACCTGACCGCGCTGGCCTCGACCTCCTACCGTCGCATCATGTTGCCGAAATGCGAATCGGCACAACAGCTCTCACTGCTTTCGGACTACGAGGTGCTCGCGCTGTTCGAATCGCCGCTGGGCGCGCTGCGCACCGAAGAGGTCATGGCCGCGCCGAATGCGATCGCCTCGATGGCCGGGGCGGAGGATCTGGTCGCCGGACTCGGCGGCAATTCCAGCCGCCGCGCCGACGGCGGTTATCGCGATGTGGCACGGCAGCTGCGCTCGACCGCGTTGCTGGCGGCGAAGGCGTACGGCAAGATCGCGCTGGACTCGGTGTACCTCGATATCGCCGACCTCGACGGGTTGCGCGCGGAATCCGACGAGGCGGTGGCGGTCGGCTACGACGTCAAGGTCGCCATCCATCCCAAGCAGCTCGCGGTGATCCGGGCCGCCTACGCGCCGGCGGACGAGGAAGTGGACTGGGCCCGCCGGGTGCTGGCGGAGGTGCCCAACAATCGCGGTGTGTTCAGTTTCGAGGGACGCATGGTGGACGGCCCGGTGATCCGGCACGCCGAGCGCATTCTGCAGCGCGCCGGGGCCCGGTAGACCTAGGAGAGTCATGACGCAACCGCAGTGGGAGCCCGACGCCGGGGACCTGGAAACGGCGCGGGTCGCCGATTTCGCCCGATTCGTCGAGGCCCGGACCGGACGAGAATTCGACGACTATCACTCGCTGTGGGAATGGTCGATCACCGATCTGCCCGGATTCTGGGGCGCGCTGTGGGAGTACTTCGAACTCGGCGGCGCGCCGGCCACCGTGCTGGCGAGTACCGAAATGCCGGGCGCGCAATGGTTTCCGGGGCAGCTGCTGAACTACGTCGATCAGATCGCCCGCCATGCCCGCACCGACCGGCCCGCCATCGTCTACGCCGGCGAACAGGGCGCCCTGACCGAGATCTCCTGGGCGGAACTGCTGGGCCGCACCGCCTCCTTCGCGGCGACGCTCCGCGAGCTCGGGGTGGGACTCGGCGATCGCGTCGTCGGCTATCTGCCCAACATCCCCGAGGCCGTGATCGCCTTCCTCGGCGCGGCCAGTATCGGCGCGGTGTGGAGTGCCTGCGGGCAGGACTATTCGGCCAAGGCGGCGCTCGACCGGCTGGGGCAGTTGGAGCCGGCCGTGCTGGTCACCGCCGACGGTTACCACTTCGGCGGGAAAACGCACGACAAACGCGACGATATCGCCGCCCTGCGGGCCGGGCTGCCGACCGTTCGCGCCACCGTCGTGGTGCCGCGCCTCGGCGGTGCGGTGCCCGACGCCCTGGACTGGAATGCGGTCGCCCCGCCGGAGGGCGCCGAATTGTCCACGGAGCCCGTCGGTTTCGCGCATCCACTGTGGATCCTGTTCTCCTCCGGCACCACGGGGCTGCCGAAGGGGATCGTGCACGGGCACGGCGGCGTCCTGCTCGAACATCTGAAAGCCGCTGCGCTGCAATCGGATATCGGCCGCGGCGACGTCTTCTTCTGGTACACCAGCCCCAGCTGGATGATGTGGAACTTCCAGGTCGCCGGCCTGCTGGTGGGTGCGACGATCGTCTGTTACGACGGCAGTCCGACCTATCCGCACGCCGATTCGCTGTTCGACCTGGCCGCGCGCACGGGCACCACCGTGCTCGGCACCAGCCCCGGTTACGTGCTCGCCTGCATCAAGGCCGGTGTGGTGCCGCGGCGCGACCACGATCTCTCGGCGCTGCGCACGATCGGCATCACCGGGTCGTCCCTGCCGCCGTCGTCGGCACTGTGGTTGCGCGACAACGTCGGTGAGCGGGTGCAGGTGAACTCGATCAGCGGCGGCACCGATGTGGTGTCCGCGTTCGTCGGCGGCGTGCGCACGGTGCCGGTGTGGCCGGGCGAGCTGTCGGTGCCGTTCCTCGGCGCCGCGGTGGATGCCTGGGACGAATCGGGCCGGCCGGTGCGCGGCGAGGTCGGGGAGTTGGTGATCACCGCCCCGATGCCCTCCATGCCGGTGTCGTTCTGGAACGATCCCGACGGAACACGCTATCGCGCAGCGTATTTCGAGATGTTCCCCGGCGTCTGGCGGCACGGCGACTGGATCACCGTCACCGATCACGGCAGCATCGTCGTGCACGGCCGCTCCGATTCGACGCTGAACCGGCACGGCATCCGGATGGGCTCGGCCGATATCTACCAAGCGGTCGAACAACTTCCGGAGATCGCCGAGGCCCTGGTGATCGGCGCCGAACAGCCCGATGGGGGCTATTGGATGCCGCTGTTCGTCACCCTCGCCCCGGGCGCCGAACTGACCGACGAGCTGAAACAGCGCATCAACGCGACGATCCGCACCGAGGTCTCGCCGCGCCACGTCCCCGACGAAATCATCGCCGCCCCGGGCATTCCGCACACCCGCACCGGCAAGAAGCTCGAGGTGCCGATCAAGAAACTGTTCCAGGGTGCGGACCCGGATCGGGTGGTCGAACGCAGCGCGGTCGACAATGCGGATCTGCTCACCTGGTACGCCGAGGTGCCGGCCCGGAAACGGGCGACGTAGATCGAGCCGCGGAAGCGGTGCGCTGCCGCTCGGTGGCCGCCGAGTACGCGCGGCGCACCGCATCCGGGCCGCGGGTGATCAGGCGGCGAGCTCTCCGGCCTCCTCCATCGACAACCGGCCGTCGACCATGCGGTAGACCGCGTTCATGCGGTGCAGGTGGGTGCGGTCGTGGGTCACCAGCAAAGTGGCGGCGGCGCGGGCGTGGACGACCCCGAGAATCAGGTCGATGACGGCGGCCCCGCGTTCCTGGTCGAGGGCGCTGGTGGGCTCGTCGACGACCAGCAGCGCGGGGTCGTGCATGAGCGCGCGGGCGATGTCGACGCGTTGCCGTTGACCGCCGGACAGCTGAGCCGGGCGCTTCTTCTCGTGGCCGCGCAGCCCCACCGCGTCGAGCAGATCCATCGCCTTGTCCCTGGTTCGGCGTCGCAGGCGCGGTGAGACGACGGTGTGGCCACCCAGGTGCTGCATCACCTCGAGTTGTTCGACCGCGGTGAGGGCGGGGATGAGGTTGGGCTGCTGGAAGACGATCCCGATGCGTTCGCGGCGCAGGGTGGTGGCCTCGCGCCGGGACGCTCGGGCGAGGTCGACGCTGCCGTCGTCGGTATCGAGCAGGATCCGGCCCGAATCCGGGCGTACCAATGTCGACACCGTGGCCAGCAGACTCGATTTGCCCGATCCCGACGGGCCGGTGATGGCGGCGATCTCGCCGCCGCGCACGGTCAATGACACCCGGTCGAGGGCGGTGATGCGGCCGGCGCCGTCGGGGAAGGTGAGGGTGAGATCGGAGACGGTCAGGGTGGTGGTCATCGAAAGCTCCTGTGCGGTAATCGAATCAGCGAGATTGGTTGAGCGCGGTGAGCGGGTCGGTGGTGGCCAGGAAGCGCAGGGCGAACACGGCGCCGAGCAGCCCGAGCCCGATCAGGGCGAGTGCGGGCACCACGGTCGTGGCCGCGCTGAGCACGAACGGCACCGCCCCGCCGATGAAGGCCCCGGCCAGTGCGGCCACCCCGACACCGACGCCGACGCCGAGGAGCAGCACGATCAGCGCCTGGCCCAGGGCGTCGCGAACCAGTGCTGTCGTGGTGGCGCCCAGCGCTTTCAGCGTCGCGATATCCGCGGTGCGCTGGATGGTCCAGACGGTGAAGAAGGCGCCGATCACCAGGGCGGAGATCACGAACAGCATCACAGTCATCAGCGTGAGCGAACCGTTCTCGGCCCGATACGACCCGATCGCCTGCAATGCGCCGTCGACACTCGTCGTGCGGGTGTGCGCGGCGCTGTTCACCGCACCGGTATCGGGCACCCCGGAGGCGACCAGAATCGTGGCGGCCCCGCCGCGCGGATCGAGTTGCTGCCAGTCGGACAGCGTCGTCCAGACCACCGGGGTGTGCGCGTACCAGTCGTCGTCGCCGACTGCCGCGACCGTGAAGGTACCGCCGCCGATCGACACGCGATCACCGGCGCCGGCCGAGAGGTCTTCGGCGGCGGCTTTACTCAGCACGACGGTGCCGGGTCCGGTAGCCACCTCGTTGCCGAACGCCTTGCCGTCGACGCCGAATATCGCCACCTGGGCCGGTGCGGATCCCTCCCGGACGGCCTGGCTACGGCTGATGCCGACCGGATCGACGCTTCCTCCGGCTCGCTGCCAGCGCTCGACCTGTTCGCTGGTCAACGCCGAGGAATCGAACGACGGGTCGGCGCCGGTATCGGCGAATACGACGCTGCCGCCGGCCAGCCGCTCGAGTGCGGAAATATTCTGATGCGCCAGGCCGGCCGTGAGTCCGCTCAGAAAGCTCACCAGCAGGGCCACCATGGTGACGACCAGGGTGATGAGCAGGAATCGGCCGCGGGCGGCCCGCAGATCTCTCAGTGCGACGAACATATCTCCACCTTCGCGATGAATCCGCCGGTGGACATCGCCTGCGCGGACACTTCGCGACCGCCCGACGATGGGGTGCCGAATCCACCTTTCGATGGATGCCGCCCCGGTAACCGCGCATAAGCTGGCAGCGTGCACCGCTCTCCACTCACCCCCGTCTTCGCCGCACTGCAGGTCGGACTGCATGTGTTGATGACGGCGCTGGTGGTCGTGGTGATGGTGCGGGCGGCCGTGCCCGGTGACGACGGCCCCCGGCCCACCGTCGCGGTGATCCTGCTCGCGGCGCTGTTCCTGCTCGTCTATTTCGCGGGTGCGCTGCTGCGCGGGCGTCCGGTCGCGGCGCGGGTATGGCTGGGCGGGCTCACGGCGCTGTGGCTGGCGTTGATCGTGCTGGTTCCGGAGGCCGTCTACCTGGTGTTCGGACTGTTCTTCCTCTATCTGCATCTGCTGCCGCGACTGTGGGGACTGGCCGCGGTCGTCGCCGCCACGATCGTCTCGGTGGTCGGCTGGGGATTGCACGAGGGGTGGACGGTTCCCGGAATCGCCGGGCCGGTCCTGGGCGCGATCGTGGCGATCGCGATCGGCCTGGGCTATCGGGCGCTGTTCCGCGAGGCGGCCGATCGCCAGCAGCTGATCGACGAATTGCTCTCCACCCGTGCCACTCTCGCCGAACGCGAACGCACCGCCGGCAAACTCGCCGAACGTGAACGGCTCGCGCAGGAGATCCACGACACCGTCGCACAGGGGCTGTCCAGCATCCAGATGCTGCTGCATGCCGCCGAACGCGACGCACCGGATCATCCCGCGCTGCAACAGATCCGGCTCGCCCGCGAGACCGCCGCGGACAATCTGGTCGAGACCCGGCAGCTGATCGGCGACCTCACCCCGGCGGTGCTCGAGGGGCAATCGCTGAGTGATGCGCTCGAGCGGATCGCCCGGCGCGCGGAGGGCCCCGGGCTGAGCGCCCGCACGATCGTCGAGGGGACGCCGATGCGGCTGCCGATGCCCGTAGAGGCCGCGCTGGTGCGGGTGGCGCAGGGTGCGGTGTCGAATGTGGTCCGGCACGCGCACGCCGACCGGATGCGGATCACGCTCACCTACGGTGACGACGCCGTCCATCTCGATGTGGTCGACGACGGCGTCGGTATCGATCCGGCGGTCTTCGGCGGCGGCACCTTCGGCCTCAACGCCATGCGCAGCCGCGTCGAACAGCAGGGTGGTGTCATGGACGTCGAATCCGAGCCGGGGCATACCGCCGTCACCGTGTCGTTTCCGCTGCACGACTCGGAACCTGCTGCGGCCGATCTCATCTCGCGGGAGGACCTGCGGTGATCCGTCTCCTGCTGGCCGACGACCACGCCATCGTCCGCGCCGGATTGCGGGCCCTGCTGGATTCCGGCGAGGACATCACGGTGGTCGGGGAGGCCGCCACCGCCGAGGAGGCCGTGGCCTTCTGCGCCACCACGCACGTCGATCTGGTGCTGATGGATCTGCGCTTCGGTCCCGGCAAATCCGGGGTGGACGCGACCCTGGCCCTGCGCGCCCTGCCCGATCCGCCGAACGTCCTGGTCGTGACCAACTACGACACCGACGCCGATATCCTCGGCGCCATCGAGGCGGGTGCCTGCGGTTACATCCTCAAGGACACCCCGCCGCCCGAACTCCTCGCCGCCGTGCGCGCCGCGGCGGCGGGGGAGAGCGTGCTCTCGCCCTCGGTCGCCTCCAAACTGATGACCCGCGTCCGCAAACCGGACACCACCCTGAGCGCCCGTGAGATCGAGGTGCTGCGCCTGGTCGCCGACGGTCATTCCAACCGCGACATCGGCAAACACCTGTTCCTCAGCGAGACGACGGTGAAATCCCATCTGGTGCACATCTATTCGAAGCTGGGCGTGAAATCGCGGACGTCGGCGGTGGCGCGAGCGCGCGAGCGCGGGGCCATCTGAACCGTGCAGGGCCCGCCGGTCGCGGCCGTGTCGCTCGGCGCGTGTCGGGGCCCGCGCACACGCCGCCGCTTCCTAGGGTGTGCTCATGCCTTCCATCACCGATCCCGAAGTGCGGGAATTCCTCGCCGCCGGAACCCGTACCGGCAAACTGGCTCTGGTCGCCTCCGACGGCCGCCCGATCGTCAATCCGGTGTGGTTCATCCTCGACGGCGACGACCTGGTCTTCAACACCGGCAAAACCACCGCCAAGGGCAAGGCGCTGGCTCGCGATCCCCGCGTCGCCCTCTGCGTGGACCTGGACGAACCGCCGTACGCCTATTTCCAGGTGCAGGGCGTCGCCACCCTCTCCGAGGATCCTGCCGAACTCCTGCGCACCGCGACCGCCATCGCCGCGCGGTACATGGGCCCGGACCGCGCCGAGGAATTCGGTACACGCAACGCCGTCCCCGGTGAGCTGGTCGTGCGGGTACGCCCGGACAAGATCCTCGGTGGACTGAACATGACCGGATAGCCGGCCGGGGGCGGGAAGAAGTCAGCGACGCCGGGCGTATTCGGCGGCCGCGGCCCAGTCGACCAGTACGCAGGCTTCCTCGCCCACGGTCCAGGCGTCGTGGCCGGGCGGGCACTGCATGAAATCTCCCGGGCCGACCTCGCACTCGGTGCCGTCGTCCATCCGGATGTGCATCCGCCCCGAGATGCAGTAGCCGATGTGGGAGACCTGGCAGCTGTCGGTTCCGGCGATCGGCTTGACGTGCGTGGACCAGCGCCAGCCCGGCTCGAAGACGGCCCGGCCGACCGCGCCGGAAGGTGCCTGCACGACCTCGAGGCGCCCGCTGCCGGATTCGAATTCGCGCGTCTCGTCGGCCGAATCGAAGTTCTTCACCAGCAGGGACGCATCCGGCGTCCCCATATCGTCCTCACGCACCAGATCCAGATTGCGGAAGACCGCCGGCTCGTCGCACAGTGCGGCGAGGGTTTCGGCGAAGCCGGTCGTCTCGGGCAGCGCGGAATTCGCCACGGCCTGCTCGTAGGAGGGGAATTCCACGATCTGCAGGTAGGTGTCCGGATGGTCGCGGTCCCGGGTTTCCATGCTGTGCGTCGCCGAGCGCGTGCCCTCGGTAGCCGTCAGCCACCGATCCAGCGTGCGATTGAACTCGTCGAGCTGCGAGGTCTTGAACTCGATGGTCTGAACGAATTTCGTCATCGTGCTCACCTTCGGAGTTGTGGATGACCCCGGGCATGATCTTACGCCGCGCGGCACCGCGCGGAGCCGGCGAATCGAGCGCGGGAGCCGTCCCCGCGAACGGCACCGAGACCGCCTGCGGGCTACTCAACACCGCCGTCGAGCAGGGTGCCTGCGTGGTTGGAAAAGCCTGCACTGCAACAAGTTCGACATGCGGCGCAGCTGCTCGCTCCGCACCTCCGCTGTGGGTGTGCCGCGCGGGGCGGCTGGGCTGAGGGTTGCGGGATCGGGCGGGCACCTAGACTCCGGGCATGACCGTGCATTTCATCGGAGCGGGTCCCGGGGCGGCCGATCTACTCACGCTGCGGGCGGTGGCGCTGCTGCGGGAATCTCCGGTGTGCCTGTATGCCGGGACGTATCTGGATCCCGGGGTGCTGGCGCATTGCGCGCCGGAGGCGGAGTTGATCGATACCCAGGGGCTGGATCTGGACCAGATCGTCGCGCACTGTGCGCGGGCCGACGCCGAGGGTAAGGATGTGGCCCGGCTGTGTTCGGGGGATCCGTCGATTTATTCGGCGCTGACCGAGCAAGCGCGTCGGCTCGACGGGCTGGGCATCGCCTGGGATGTGACGCCCGGGGTGCCGGCGTATGCGGCGGCGGCCGCGGCCCTGGGCAGCGAGCTGACGGTGCCGGAGGTGGCGCAGTCGGTGGTGCTGACGCGGACGCAGGCGCGCTCGACCGCGATGCCCGAGTCCGAGGCGCTGGCGAATTTCGCGCGGACCCGGGCCAGTCTGGTGCTGCATCTGGCGATCACGCGGATTGGGGAGCTGGCCGCTGAGCTGGCGCAGGAGTACGGCGCCGATTGCCCGGCCGTGGTGGTCTACCGGGCCAGTCAGCCGCAGCAGCGGATTCTGCGCGGGACGCTCGCCGATATCGGCGGCCAGGTCGAGGCGGCCGGCCTGCGGCAGGCCGCGGTGGTCCTGGTCGGGCGTGCCCTGACTCCGGCGCTCGACTGTGCGCAGTCTCATCTGTACGACCCCGGACGGGAGCGGCACCCGGTATCCGGGCCCGGCGCGTGACCCCCTCGCGCACCGCGATTTCGGTCACTCGGGACGGGCGATTCCCGGTAGGTTCCCAGGAGCGGATCGAACGTCGAGGTGGCGGGGACAACGGAGTGCAGTGGTGATGTCGGAGCGCTATCGCCCTTCTTGGCTGATTGTCGGTACCTGGCGGTAGATTGGTTCGGTGTTCATCAGCGAATCTCGAAACGAGGCCGATCCGTGGCCGGTGGGTGTGGTCGGGCCCATGTAACAAGATCGGCCCGACGGACGGATAGGTCCTATGAACATTTTTGTCTGATTGCAATCGAAGTGAGCCCCGAATGCCGGACGCCACGCTCGGATGAGGTGAGCGTCGGCATCGGTGTGCCATCGGGGAGCGCTGCGTGGCGTTCCGGAAGCGAGGTTACGGGTTGGACCGGCTGGATTTCGGCGGAAACGGCGAAGCTGGCGGCGAGGTAACGCCCGCGGCAGTATCCGGGGATCAACTGTTCCCGCTGTCGCCGGCGCAGCTCGGAATCTGGTATGCCCAGCACCTGGACCCCCAGGTGCCGATCACGATCGCCCAGTACGTCGACCTGGACGGTGACGTCGACGTCGAGGTGCTCTCGCGCGCCAGCCTGGATGCGTCCCACGAGCTGGGCTCCGGTTTCGTGCGCATCGTCGAACGCGACGGCGAGCCGCTGCAGTACGTCGACCACACCCTCGGCGACACCGACGGCGTCGAGCACATCGATCTGCGCGATGCCGCCGATCCGGAAGCGGCCGCGCACGAGTGGATGCGCGCCGACTACGGCCGCCCGCTGAACATCATCACCGACCGCCTGGTCCGCTCGGCCGCGCTGCAGCTCACCCACGACCGCTGGTTCTGGTACTCGCGTGCCCATCACATCGTGCTCGACGGCTTCGGCGCGGTAAACCAGGTCAACCGGATCGCCGAGCGCTACACCGCCTATCGCAACGGCGTCGAGCCCGCCGCGTTGAAGGCCTCCGACCTGCGCGACCTGGTCGAATCCGAATTCGCCTACCGCGACAGCACCCGTTTCGAGAGCGATAAGCAGTACTGGGCCGAGCGTGTGGCCGGCCTGGAGGAGGGCACCAGCCTCACCGGCCGCAATGCCGCCCCGGCCCCGCTGAACGACGTGGTCGGCGCCGCTCTGTCCGACGATCGCAACGACCTGCTCGCCGAAGCCGTTCGTCGCCACGACTCCTCGCCGGCCGCCCTGCTGATCGCGGGTTTCGCCGCCTATCTGGCGCAGTGGACCGACGCCGAGGACGTCATTCTGAGCCTTCCGGTCACCGCGCGCACCACCGCGGTGATGCGGCGTTCCGGCGGCGCCACCTCGAACATCGTCCCGCTGCGCCTGCACATCGGCCACGACACCACCGTCACCGACCTGCTGAAGTCGGTGCAGGTGGAGGTGTCGGGCGCGCTGCGTCACCAGCGGTACCGGCACGAGGACATTCGCCGTGACAGTGCCGCCGCCGGCCGGGAATCGGGCAGCGGCGACGGAGTGGTGACCAAGGAGTTCTTCGGCCCCTGGGTCAACATCATGTTGTTCCAGGACGAGCTGGTACTCGGCAGCACGCCGGGCCGCTTGCATGTGCTCTCCACCGGTTCCATCGAGGATCTCGGCGTCAACTTCTATCAGACCGAGGGCGGCGCGCGGTCCCGGATCGACTTCGAGACCAACCCGAACCTCTACACCGAAGACGAAGCGCGCCACCATCATTCGCGCTTCCTCGAATTCTTCGACCGGTTCCTGCAGGCGGATGCGCAGGAGCGGCTGTGGGGTCTGCCGATCACCACGGCCGTCGAGCGGGCCGAAACCGTCACCGGCTGGAACCGCTCCGTCCACGAGGTGCCGACCACCACGCTGCCGGCCCTGCTGGACGCCGCGATCGCGCGCACGCCCGGCCGGACCGCCATCGACTTCCAGGGGCAGACGCTGACCTACGCCGAATTCGGCGCCCGGGTCAACCGCCTGGCGCGGACCCTGATTGCCGACGGTGTGGGCCCGGAATCGCTGGTGGCACTGGGCATGCGGCGTTCGCTGGATCTGGTCGTCGGCATGCACGCGGTGCTGAAGGCCGGTGGCGCGTACGTGCCGATCGATCCGGATCATCCGGTCGAGCGCACCGCCTACATCCTCGACAGCGCGGGCCCGGTGTGCGTGCTGACCAGTTCCACCGACGAGGTGGACCTGCCGGATTCGGTGCGGCAGGTACAGATCGACACGCTCGACACCACCGGTGTGTCCGATGCGCCGATCACCGACGCCGACCGGCTCGCGCCGCTGCGCGCGGACAACACCGCCTACGTCATCTACACCTCCGGTTCGACCGGCCGGCCCAAGGGCGTGGCGGTCACCCACCACGCCATCGTCAATCAGCAGCTGTGGATGCTGCACGAATACGGCCTGACCGAGGCCGACGTCTATCTGCAGAAGACCGCCACCACCTTCGACGTCTCGCTGTGGGGTTACTTCCTGCCGCTGATGGTCGGCGCGAAACTGGTGGTCGCCGATCCGGACGGGCATCGCGATCCGGTCTACGTCGCGCAGATGATCGAGCGGCACGCGGTGACCGTCACCGACTTCGTGCCGTCGATGCTGACGGTTTTCGCCTCGCACGCCAGCGCGGGTCAATGTGATTCGCTGCGTGCGGTTTTCGTCATCGGTGAGGCGCTGCCGCCGGAGACCGCCGCGATGTTCCGGGCGATCAACCCGGACGCCGGCCTGCACAACCTCTACGGCCCCACCGAGGCCGCGGTCTCGGTGACCTACTGGGAGGCCACCGCAGCCGACACCACCACCGTTCCGATCGGTATCCCGGAATGGAATGTCGATGTCTACGTGCTGGATTCGCGGTTGCGTCCGGCCGCGATCGGCGCCCCGAGTGAGCTGTATCTGGGTGGACGGCAGTTGGCCCGCGGATACCGCGGCCGGCCCGATCTGACCTCGGATCGGTTCGTCGCCAATCCCTTCTCGAGCACCGGCGAGCGCATGTACCGCACCGGTGACCTGGTGCGCTGGGGCCGGCAGGCCGACGGGACCGGTGTGCTGGAGTACATCGGCCGTACCGACTTCCAGGTCAAGTTCCGCGGCCAGCGCATCGAGCTCGGCGAGATCGAAACCGATCTGCTGGCGCATCCGGCGGTCAGCCAGGCCGTCGTGCTGGTGGTCGACACCGCGACCGGTCAGCAGCTGGTCGCGTATGTCGTTCCGGCGCCGGGATATTCGATCGATTCGGCGGATCTCACCCGGTTCGTGGCCGAGAAGCTGCCCAGCTACATGGTGCCCGCCGCGATCATGGTGCTGGACGCGTTCCCGCTCAACACCTCCGGCAAGCTGGATCGCAAAGCGCTGCCCGAACCCGTGTTCAGCGCCGATGCGACCGGTTACCGCGCCCCCCGCACGCAGGCCGAGGAGATCGTCGCCGGCGTCTTCGCCGACGTACTGAGCCAGCCCCGGGTCGGCGTGGACGACAACTTCTTCGACCTCGGCGGCAACTCGTTGGTGGCGACCCAGGTCGTCGCGCGCATCTCCGCCGCCTTCGGCGTGCAGCTGGGTGTGCGTGCGCTGTTCGAGACGCCCACCGTGGCGGGTATCGCGGCCCGGGCCGACGCCGCGGCCGAACACGGCGCCGACGGCGAATTCGCGGCGCGTCCGCCGCTGGTCGCGCAGCATCGCCCGGACCGGGTTCCGCTGTCGCTGGCACAGCAGCGGATGTGGTTCATCAACCAGTTCGACCCCGCCGCTCCCACGTACAACCTGCCCTTCGTGGTGCGGCTGAGCGGCACCGTCGACATCGACGCGCTGCAGACCGCGCTGCGCGACGTGGTGGAGCGGCAGGAATCGCTGCGCACCATCTTCCCCGAGTCCGGCGCCGGCGGCTATCAGTTCGTTATTCCGGCCGAACAGGTCGACCTGGGTATCGAGGTGGAGCCGATCGACGCGGCGGATCTGCACGAGGCACTGGCGGCCTTCGCGTCCGCCGGATTCGATGTGTCTCGGGAACTGCCGATCCGGGTGCGGATATTCGAGATCTCCGCCGGCCGCGACAATGGAACGCGGGACTTCGCGGTCGCTTTCGTCGTTCACCACATCGCCGCGGACGGATTCTCCTTCGGTCCCCTGGCCCGCGACGTCGCGGCCGCATATCTGGCGCGTGCGGCCGGTTCGGCCCCCGCCTGGTCACCGCTGCCGGTTCAGTACCAGGACTACAGCCTCTGGCAGCGGGAACTGCTCGGCTCGGAGGCCGATCCGGATTCCATCGCCGCCCGCGAAATCGGGTATTGGCGAGAGGCTTTGGGCGGTCTGCCGGATCAGCTGGAATTGCCCGCCGATCGCCCGCGGCCGCCGGTGCAGAGCTTCCGCGGCCGCCGGGTCGATTTCGCCATCGACGCCGAATTGCATGGGCAATTGGTCGAACTGGCCCGGGCCCACGGCGTCAGCCTGTTCATGGTCATGCACGCCTCGCTGGCCGTTCTGCTGGCCCGGTTGTCGGGTACCAGCGATATCGCTGTCGGCACGCCGGTCGCCGGTCGCGGTGAACAGGCGCTCGACGACCTGATCGGCATGTTCGTCAACACGCTGGTGTTGCGTTCCGAGGTCGAGGGCAGCATCGCGTTCAGCGAATTCCTGGCGCAGACCCGGGAAGTCGACCTCGCCGGATTCGCGCACGTCAACGTGCCGTTCGAACGACTGGTCGAGGTGCTGAACCCGACCCGCTCGCAGGCGCGGCATCCGTTGTTCCAGGTGATGCTGTCGTTCCAGGAGATGTCGCACGCCACGTTGGAACTGCCCGGATTGTCGGTGACCGCCGACGAACTGGACGTCGACATCGCCAAATTCGACCTGCAGTGGACCATCACCGAGGAGCGTTCCGGCTCCGGTGCGCCCGCCGGGATGGTGGCGGAGGTCTCCTACGCCACCGATCTGTTCGACGCGCCGACCGTCGCCGAATTCACCGAACGCTATCTGCGGATCCTGAAATCTGTTGCCGCGCACCCGGATACGGCGGTCCGTGAGATCGATCTGCTCGACGATGCCGAACGGGTCACGGTGCTCTCGGGCTGGAACGAGACCGCGCACGGAGTTTCGGCTCCGACGGTGCTGGATCTGTTCGCCGAGCAGGTTCGGCAGCGGCCCGACGAGCTCGCGGTGCTGTTCGACGGCGGCATGCGCGAGGACGTCGGGGAGCCGATCGAGCTCACCTACGCCGAATTCGACGCGCGCGTCAATCGTTTGGCTCGCAAGCTGATCGACCTCGGCGTGGGACCGGAATCACTGGTCGGCGTCGGTATCCGGCGTTCGGTGGATATGCTCGTCGCGATCTACGCGGTGATGACCGCCGGTGGTGGGTATGTGCCCCTGGACCCCGACCATCCGGCCGAGCGCACCGACTACGTGCTGGCCTCCTCGGGCCCGGTCTGCCTGCTGACGACCACCGACGACGGGGTCGCCGCGAGCGACATCCCGGTGATCGCCGTCGACACCGTCGACCTGGACGACTATCCGCCGACCCCGGTCGGCGATGCCGATCGACTCGCCCCGCTGCGGCCGAGCAATACCGCATACGTGCTCTACACCTCCGGCTCCACCGGACGTCCGAAGGGTGTCGCGGTCGCACATGCCGCCGTGGTGAACCAGATCGCCTGGATCACCGCGCAATACCGCATGGGACCGGCCGATGTGGTGCTGCAGAAGACCCCGGTGACCTTCGACGTGTCGGTCTGGGAGTTGTTCGGCCCGCTGGCGGTCGGTGCGAAGATGCTCATCGCGGCACCGGACGGGCATCGCGATCCGATGTATCTGTCGGAGATCATCGGCCGTCATCGGGTCACGATGACGTCGTTCGTGCCGTCGATGCTGTCGGTCTTCGTCGGTGCCGCACTTCCGGCCGAATGCGCTTCGCTGCGTGCCGTTCTCGTCGCCGGAGAGGCGCTGCCGCCGGCGACGGTGACCGCGTTCCGGCAGTTCTCCACCGCCGCGCTGCACAACCTGTACGGCCCGACCGAATTCACCGTGCACGCGACCGCATGGCACCTGGACACCGTCGCCCCCACCACGGTGCCCATCGGCCGCCCGGTGTGGAACACGCGCGCCTACGTACTCGACCAGGGTCTGTCTCCCGTTCCGGTCGGGGTGCCCGGTGAGCTGTACCTCGGCGGGGTGCAGGTCGCGCGCGGCTATCACGGCCGCCCCGACCTGACCGCCGATCGATTCGTAGCCGACCCGTTCGGCCCGCCCGGATCACGGCTGTACCGCACCGGTGACCTGGTCCGCTGGACCGAACCGGACGCACCCGAGGTCGGCCGCGCGGGCGTGCTGGAATACATCGGCCGCACCGACTTCCAGGTGAAGTTCCGCGGTCAGCGCATCGAACTCGGGGAGATCGAGGCCGCGCTCACCGAGCATCCGGCGGTCAACCAGGCAGTGGTCCTCGTCCTGGACACCGTCGCCGGTGATCAGCTCGTCGGTTACGCGGTCACCCCGGCCGGGCCGGTCGACATCGACAGCATCAAGGCTTCGCTGCACCGGCGGCTGCCGGCGTACATGGTGCCCTCGGCGATCGTGGTGCTCGACGCGCTGCCGCTGAACCCGTCCGGCAAGCTGGACCGCAAAGCGTTGCCCGCGCCGGTGTTCGAGGTGCGCGAATTCCGCACTCCGGCAACTCCGATCGAGGAGATCGTCGCCCAGACCTTCGGCGAGGTTCTGGGCGTGGCCCGGGTCGGCGCGGACGACGACTTCTTCGACCTCGGCGGCAATTCGCTGATCGCCACCCAGGTGGCCTCGCGCTTGGGCAACGCGCTCGACACTCGCGTCCCGTTGCGCATGCTGTTCGAGGCGAGCACCGTGGCCGCGCTGGCCGCGCGAGTGGAATCGCATGCGGGCGACGGTGCGCGCAAGTCGCTGGTGGCCCGGGAACGCCCCGAACAGGTGCCGTTGTCGCTCGCACAGCAGCGGCTGTGGTTCCTCAACCGCTACGACACCTCCTCGGCGGTCAACAACATCCCGGTCGCCATGCGGCTGTCGGGTGAACTGGACGTGGCCGCGCTGCAGGTCGCGGTCATCGACGTGATCGACCGTCACGAATCGCTGCGCACAGTGTTCCCGGAGACCGGCAGTGCGCCGGTGCAGGTGGTGCTCGATGCCGCGCAGATCGTGCCGGACCTGACCCCGGTGCCGGTGACCGAGCACAATCTCATCGACCACCTGGTCGAACTGGCCTCCATGTCGTTCGACGTGACCAACGAAGTGCCGTTGCACGCCCGGCTCTTCGAGATCAGCGAGACCGAGTACGTGCTCGGCATGGTGGTGCACCACATCTCCGCCGACGGCTGGTCGATGCATCCGCTGGCCCGCGACGTGATGGTCGCCTACGCCGCGCGCACCAACTGGGAGCAGCCGGCCTGGACCGAGCTGCCGGTGCAGTACGCCGACTACGCGCTGTGGCAGCGCGAGGTGCTGGGTTCCGAGGACGATCCGAACTCGTTGATCTCCAACCAGATTCGGTACTGGACCCGCGAACTGGCCGATCTGCCCGACGAACTGGTGCTGCCCGCCGACCGGCCGCGTCCGGCGGTGGCGACGTATCGCGGTGGCACCTATTCGTTCGTCATCTCGCCGGAAACCCAGCGGCGACTGGCCGACCTCGGCCGCAGGTACAACGCCTCGCCGTTCATGGTGGTGCACGGCGCGCTGGCGATCCTGCTGGCGCGGCTGTCGGGTACCTCCGATATCGCGATCGGCACCCCGGTCGCCGGTCGCGGTGAGGCCGCGCTCGACGATCTGATCGGCATGTTCGTCAACACGCTGGTGTTGCGCACGAACGTCGACGGCGCAATGACCTTCGCCGAACTGCTGGCCCAGGCCCGCAATACCGATCTGCAGGCCTTCGCCCATGCCGACGTGCCGTTCGAGCGGCTGGTCGAGGTGCTCAACCCGGCCCGTTCGCAGGCCCGGCATCCGCTGTTCCAGGTGATGCTGGCCTTCCAGAACATCCGTCACGCCAGCCTGGAGCTGCCCGGCCTGTCGGTCAACGGCATCGACTACGACGCCCGGCTGGCGAAATTCGACCTGCAGCTCACCCTGCAGGAGGCGCCGGACGCCGAAGGGGCGGCGGCGGGTATGTCCGCCGAGTTCTCCTATGCGCTCGACCTTTTCGACGAGCCGACGATCGCCGGATTCGCCAAGCGGCTGGACCGGGTGCTGGCCGCGGTGGTGGCCGATCCGGACCGCCCCATCGGTGATATCGCGCTGATCGACGCGCTCGAGGCCGATCGGGAACTGCGCGAGTGGAACTACACCTCGCGCGAGATCGGTTCCGCGACACTGCTTCCCGAGCTGTTCGCCGAGGCCGCCCGCACCCACGCGGATGCGGTCGCGGTGGTGGACCGCGAGGCCGGCGAGACCCTGACCTACGCCGAATTCGGTGCCCGCGTGCGCCGGTTGGCGCGGCGGCTGGTCGAGGCGGGCGTGGGCCCCGAGGCGCCGGTGGCGCTGGGACTGCGCCGCTCGACGGACCTGGTGGTCGCCATGTACGCGGTGCTCGAGGCCGGCGGCGGCTATGTGCCGCTGGACCTGGATCAGCCCGCCGACCGCATCGGCTACGTCCTCGACACCGCCGAACCGGTCTGCGTACTGACCACGTCGGCGAACGCGGCCGACGTCGAGGCCGGTGACCGGACGGTCCTGTGCCTGGACGAACTGGACCTCGCGGACTACTCCGACGAGCCGCTGACCGATGCGGACCGTCTCGCCCCGCTGCGCCCGTCGAATCCGGCGTACACGATCTTCACCTCCGGCTCGACCGGCCGCCCGAAGGGCGTGACCGTCCCGCATTCCGCGGTGGTGAACCAGATCCGCTGGATCACCGGCGAATACGGCATCGGCGCCGACGATGTGGTGCTGTTCAAGACGCCCGCCACCTTCGACGTCTCGGTGTGGGAGTTGTTCGCCCCGCTGTCGGTCGGTGGCCGGATGGTCGTGGCCACTCCCGACGGGCATCGCGATCCGCGTTACCTCGCCGATGTGGTCGCCGCCGAACAGGTCACCATGACCTCGTTCGTGCCCTCGATGCTCACCGTCTTCTCCGGTGCGGTCGACAGTTCCGCGCTGGCGTCGCTGCGGGCGTTGTTCGTCGCCGGTGAGGCCTTCACCTCCGATGCCGTCGAGGCGTTCCGCCGGGTCGGCACGGCACAGCTGTACAACCTGTACGGCCCCACCGAATTCACCGTGCACGCCACCCACGCCGGGGTGGCCGACGGCGTCCGCGGCGCGGTGCCGATCGGTTTGCCGGTGTGGAACGCGCAGGCCTACGTGCTGGACGCGCGACTGCATCCGGTGCCGCCGGGTGTCGCGGGTGAGCTGTATCTGGCCGGCGATCAGCTGGCCCGCGGTTATCTCGGCCGTGCCGACCTGACCGCCGACCGCTTCGTCGCGAATCCGTTCGCCGACTACGGCTCCCGGATGTACCGCACCGGTGACCTGGTGCGCCGCGGCGCCGACGGTGCGATCGTGTACCTGGGCCGCACCGACTTCCAGGTGAAGGTGCGCGGTCTGCGCATCGAGCTCGGGGAGATCGAATCCGCCCTCGTCGCACACGAATCCGTGGCCCAGGCGGTCGCGGTGGTGCGTTCGGACGCGCGCCTGGGCGATCAGCTCGTCGCCTACGTGGTGCCGGCCGGCGGCGTGGTGGACGTCGAGGTGCTGCGCGCACATCTGGCGCAGCTGCTGCCGTCGTACATGATTCCGGCCGCAATCGTCACGCTCGACGCGATGCCGCTGAACCCGAACGGCAAATTGGACCGGCGCGCGCTGCCGGAGCCGGTGTTCGCGGCCCGCGAATTCCGGGCGCCGTCCACGCCGGTCGAGGAGATCGTCGCGGCGACCTTCGCCGACGTACTCGGCCTGGACACCAGCGAGCGTCCGGTCGGTGTGGACGACGACTTCTTCGATCTGGGCGGCAACTCGCTGATCGCCACCCAAGTGGTGGCGCGGCTGAGCGCCGCGCTGAACGCCGAGGTCGGCGTGCGCACGGTCTTCGAGGCGCCCACGGTGGCCGGCTTGGCCGCGCGCGTCGAATCCCAGGTGGGATCCGGTGTGCGCCAGGCACTGACGCCTCGCACGCGCCCGGAGTTCCCGCCGCTGTCGCTGGCACAGCAGCGGATGTGGTTCCTCAACCGCTTCGACACCGATTCGGCGACCAACAACATCCCGGCCGCGGTGCGGCTGACCGGCGAACTCGATATCGACGCGCTGCGTACCGCGATCGCGGACGTGGTGGCCCGGCACGAATCGCTGCGCACGATCTACCCCTCCCACGAGGGCCTGGCCTACCAGCAGATCCTGCCCTCGACCCGCGCCGTGCCCGACCTGGACGTGGTCGATACGACCGAGGCGGATCTGCTCGACGCGCTGACCGAATTCGTCGGCCGCGGTTTCGACGTGACCGCGGTGCCGCCGACCCGGTTGCGGCTGTACCGCGTCGGCGAGGCCGATCATGTGCTGGTCGTGGTGGTTCACCACATCGCCACCGACGGCTTCTCGATGACTCCGCTGGTGCGCGATCTGATGACCGCCTACCTGGCCCGCACCGCGGGATCGGAGCCCGGCTGGGCGCCGCTGCCCGTGCAGTACGCGGATTACGCGCTGTGGCAACGGGAATCGCTGGGCTCGGAGGACGATCCGCGGTCGGTCATCTCCGAACAACTCGGTTACTGGCACAACGCGCTCAACGGCCTGCCCGACGAATTGCGGCTGTCGGCCCGCCCGCGTCCGGCCGTCGCCACCTACGAGGCCGGGACCTACCGCTTCCGGGTGCCGGGTGAGCTCGTCGACGGGCTGAGCCGGGTCGCCCAGGGACAGCAGAGCACGCTGTTCATGGTGGTGCACGGCGCCTTCGCCGCGTTGCTGGCGCGGTTGAGCGGCACCGACGATATCGCCGTGGGTATTCCGGTCGCCGGTCGCGGTGAGCGAGCCCTCGACGACCTGGTCGGCATGTTCGTCAACACCCTGGTCCTGCGCGCCCAGGTCGACCCGGGCGCGCGGTTCACCGAACTGCTGGCCCAGGTCCGCGAGCGCGACCTGTCGGCCTTCGCCCACGCCGACGTGCCGTTCGAGCGCCTGGTCGAGGTGCTCAACCCGGCCCGTTCGCAGGCCCGGCACCCGCTGTTCCAGGTGATGCTGTCCTTCCAGAACCTCGGCCGCACCGCCCTGGAACTGCCCGGGCTGACGGTCGCCGAACTCGGAATCGACGCGCAGACGGCGAAATTCGACCTGCAGCTGACGTTGAGCGAGGGGCCGGTCGGCGCCGGGGCCGCCGGCGGTACCGGTGCGGACGCCGCGATGGACGCCGAGCTGGTCTTCGCGACCGATCTGTTCGACGAGGCGTTCGCCGAATCGTTCGCCCGTCGCTTCCTGCGCGTGCTGCAGGCCGTGGCCGCCGATCCGTCGGTCGCCGTGGGCGCCCTGCCGGTTCTCGACGCCACCGAACACGCTCTGGTGCTGCGGCATTGGAACGACACCGAATTCCCCATCGACGCCGCCCTGCCGACGGTGTCCGACGATGCCGCCGCGACGCTGGTCTCGCTGTTCGAGGCCCAGGTCGCGCGCACCCCGGACGCGACCGCGGTGATCTTCGAGGGGACGAGTCTGTCCTATGCCGAGTTCGCCGCCCGCGTGCGCCGGCTCGCCCGCTGGCTCGTCGACCAGGGGGTCGGACCCGAGTCGCTGGTCGCGCTGGGTATGCGACGCTCGATCGATCTGGTGGTCGGCATGTACGCCGTGGCCGCCGCCGGTGGCGCCTACGTGCCGCTGGATCCGGACCATCCGGCCGAGCGCACCGACTACATCCTGGACACCGCCCGCCCGGTCTGCGTGTTGACCTCGGGTGCCGGTCTGCGCGAAAACGTCTCCACCGCAAGCGATATCGCGCCTGAGGTGCGTATCGACCGGCTCGAGCTGTCCGGATATTCGGACGCGCCGCTCACCGATGCCGACCGGACCGCGCCGCTGCGTCCGGGCAATACCGCCTACGTGATCTTCACCTCCGGTTCCACCGGCCGTCCGAAGGGCGTGGCCGTTCCGCACACCGCGATCGTGAACCGCCTGGTGTGGATGCACGCCCAGTACGGCCTGGCCGCCGACGACGTGGTGCTGCAGAAGACCCCGGCCACCTTCGACGTGTCGGTGTGGGAGTTCTTCTGGCCCTTGCAGGTCGGCGCGCGCCTGGTGGTGGCCCGGCCGGACGGCCATCGCGATCCGGCCTATCTCGCCGAGGTCATCGTGCGCGAGGGCGTGACGGTCACCCACTTCGTGCCGTCCATGCTCGCGGTCTTCATCGCCGAGCCGGCCGCGGCCGAATGCACCGGTCTGCGCAACGTCTTCGCCTCGGGTGAGGCGCTGCCCGGCACCACCGCGCAGCAGTTGCGCCGCCTGACCGGCGCTCGCCTGCACAACCTCTACGGCCCGACCGAAGCCGCGGTCGACGTCACCTACCACGAGGTCGTCGACGCGGACGTGGCGTCGGTGCCGATCGGTGCGCCGGTGTTCAACACCCAGGTCTACGTGCTGGACGCGCGGCTGCAGCCGGTTCCGGTGGGTGTCGCGGGTGAGCTGTATCTTGCGGGCGCCCAGCTGGCGCGCGGATATGTGGCCCGGCCGGATCTGTCCGCGGACCGCTTCGTGGCCAATCCGTTCGGTGGCGGTGCGCGCATGTACCGCACCGGCGACCTGGTGGTCTGGACCGAAGCCGGTGAGCTCGAGTATCTGGGCCGCACCGACTTCCAGGTGAAGGTGCGCGGCCTGCGCATCGAGCTGGGTGAGATCGAATCCGCGCTGACCGCCGTCGCATCGGTGGGTCAGGCCGTGGTGGTGGTGCGCTCCGACGATCGCACGGGCGACCAGCTGGTCGCCTACCTGATCGCCGCGCCGGGCGCCGAGATCGCGGTGGACGCCGTGAAATCCGCACTGGCCGAACAGCTTCCGGCGTACATGGTGCCGGCGGCCTTCGTGGTGCTCGACAGCTTCCCGCTCAACGCCTCCGGCAAGTTGGATCGCAAGGCGCTGCCGGCGCCGACGTTCGCGGCCAAGGTGTTCCGCGCGCCCAGCACCTCGGTGGAACAGTCCGTCGCCGATGTGATCGCCGAGATCCTCGGCCTGGACCGGGTGGGCCTGGACGACGACTTCTTCGAACTGGGCGGCAACTCGCTGCTCGCCACCCAGGTCGCGGCCCGGCTGGGCGCGGCGCTCGACACCGAGGTCGGGGTCCGCACCCTGTTCGAGGCCTCCACGGTGGCGGCCCTGGCCGCGCGTCTGGAAACCCAAGCGGGACAGGGCGGGCGGCTCGCGCTGACCGCGCAGCCGCGGCCCGAACCCGTCGCGCTGCCGGACGGTGAGACCGCGCAGCTGGTGCCGCTCTCCCCGGCCCAGCAGCGGATGTGGTTCCTCAACCGGTTCGACAACCGCACCGCGGTGAACAACATCCCGGTCGCTATCCGGCTGACCGGCGCGCTGGACCGCGAGGCGTTCGCCGCGGCCGTGCGTGACGTGGTCGCGCGGCACGAATCGCTGCGCACCGTATACCCGGAGGTGGCCGGTGACGGTTACCAGCGGGTGCTGTCCGCGCATGCCGCCGGTGTCGAACTCGCCGTCGAATCGGTGGACGCCGGCGAATTGCCCTCGCGCGTGGCGGAATTGGTCAACGTCTTCTTCGACGTGACAGCCGAGGTTCCGTTCCGGGCCACCCTGCTCGAGCTCGGCCCGCGCGACCACGTGGTCGTGCTGGTCATGCACCACATCGCCGGGGACGGCTTCTCGCTGCGCCCGCTGCTGCGCGATGTGGTCGCCGCCTACTCCGAGCGCTCGCGCGGCGAGTCCCCGCAGTGGGCGCCGCTGCCGGTGCAGTACGCCGACTACGCGCTGTGGCAGCGCGAGGTGCTCGGCGCCGAGGACGACCCGGAATCGGTCGCCGCCCGCCAGATCGCCTACTGGTCCGAACAACTGCGCGATCTGCCCGAGCAGATCGAACTGCCGGCCGATCGCCCGCGCCCGGAGATCGCCACCAATGCCGGTGCGACACACGAGTTCTCGATCGACGCCGATCTGCACGCGCGGCTCACCGACTACGCGCGCGCTCACGGCGTGACGCTGTTCATGCTGATGCACGCGGCCCTGGCCACCTGGGCGGCGCGGTTGTCGGGCAGTACCGACATCGCCATCGGCACGCCGATCGCGGGCCGCGGTGAACGCGCGCTCGACGATCTGATCGGCATGTTCGTCAACACGCTGGTGCTGCGCACTCCGGTGCGCCCGGACGCGACGTTCGCCGAACTGCTCACCGAGGTGCGCCGGACCGACCTGGCGGCCTTCGCCAACGCCGACGTGCCGTTCGAGCGGCTGGTCGACGTGCTCAGCCCGGTGCGTTCCCAGGCGCATCACCCGCTGTTCCAGGTGGCGTTGACCTTCGAGGCCACCGGACAGCGCGACGCCACCACGGCCGCCCTGCCCGGCCTGGATCTCGCGGTCGTCGACGCCGATCCGGGAATGGCGAAATTCGATATTCAGCTGACCGTCGGCGACGCCGCCGACGGCGCCGGGCTGGCGCTGTCGTGGACCTACGCCACCGATCTGTTCGATCCCGAGACCGTCGCCGCCTTCTCCGACCGCCTGCTGCGGATCCTGCGCAGCGTCACCGAGGGCAGCTCCACCGCGGACAGTGTCACCGAGGCCGTGGCCGCCGCCACGGTGGTGGGCGATATCGATCTGCTCGGCGAGGGCGAACGGCTGGACGTCTCGCAGCGCTGGGTCTCGGCGGGTGCGGACGGCGGCACCGGACGGTTCGCGGACCGGGCCGTGACGCTGTCGGATCTGTTCGACGCCGCGGTCGCCGAGCACGGCGACCGGGTGGCGGCGAAGTTCGGCGCCGATCAGCTCACCTACGAGGAGCTGGATCGGCGCGCGAACCAGTTGGCGCGCAGGCTGATCGCCGACGGCGCCGGCCCCGAGACATTGGTCGCGGTGGTGCTGCCGCGCTCGCTGGATCTGGTCGTGGCTCTGCTGGCGGTCGTGAAGTCCGGCGCGGGTTATGTGCCGATCGATCCGAGCTATCCGGCCGAACGCATCGCCTACGTGCTCGCGGATTCGCGTCCGGCCGGGGTGATCGTGGACGGCAGCACCGAGGTGGAGCTGCCGGCCGGCCTGCCGACCGTGCTGATGGACGGATTCGGCGCGGAGACACCGGAATTGGTGGACGCGGGCGAGGGCCCGATCACCGATGCCGATCGCAACGCCCCGCTGTCGGCGAGCAATATCGCCTACGTCATCTACACCTCCGGCTCGACCGGCCGCCCCAAGGGCGTGGCGGTCGCGCACCGCAACGTCGTGCGGCTGTTCGCCAATACCGATCGCGAATTCGGCTTCGGCGCCGAGGACGTGTGGACGATGTTCCACTCCTTCGCCTTCGACTTCTCGGTGTGGGAGATCTGGGGCCCGCTGCTGTTCGGCGGCACGCTGGTCGTGGTCGACTACTACACCTCGCGCTCGCCCGAGCAGTTCCTGGAACTGCTGCGCCGCGAACGGGTGACGGTGCTCAACCAGACCCCGTCGGCGTTCTATCAGCTGGCCGAGGCCGATCGCCTGGCCGGTGGGCAGCCGCTGGCCCTGCGCTACGTGGTCTTCGGCGGTGAGGCGCTCGAGCTGCGCCGGCTCGCGGACTGGGTGGCCCGCCACGGCGACACCGCGCCGCGACTGGTCAACATGTACGGCATCACCGAGACCACGGTGCACGTCTCGCACCGGGTGCTCGATGCCGAAACCATCGCCGCGGCAACGGGTTCGGTGGTCGGCCGGGCCATCGCCGGACTGCGGGTGTACGTCCTCGACGACCGGCTGCATCCGGTTCCGGTCGGCGTCGCCGGCGAGATGTATGTCGCCGGTCCGCAATTGGCGCGCGGCTACCTGGGCCGCCCGGATCTGACCGCCGCCCGCTTCGTCGCCGATCCGCTGGGCGAGCCCGGCACGCTGCTGTACCGCTCCGGTGACGTGGCGCGCTGGAACCGCTTCGGGGAACTGGAATATCTGGGCCGCGCCGACGACCAGGTCAAGGTGCGCGGCTTCCGCATCGAACTCGGCGAGATCGAGGCCGCGGTGCTGGCGCAGCCCGGGATCGCGCAGGCCGCCGTCGTCGTGCGCGAGGACCAGCCGGGCGACCAGCGCATCGTCGCCTATGTGGTGCCCCCGGCCGGTCGGACCGAACCGGCGCTGGACGTCGTGCGCGACGGTGCGGCCGAACGGCTGCCCGCGTACATGGTGCCCTCGGCGTTCGTGGTGCTGGACCGCATTCCGCTGACCGTCAACGGCAAACTGGACCGGCGCGCCCTGCCCGCCCCCGCGGTGCAGTCGCGCGCCTTCCGGGCCGCGGAGACCCCGGTGCAGGAGATCGTGGCCGCGGTCTTCGCCGAGGTGCTCGACGTGGAACGGGTCGGGCTCGACGACGACTTCTTCGAACTCGGCGGCAACTCGCTCATCGCCACCCGCGTCGTCTCCCGCGTCGGGGCGGCGCTGGGGACGACGGTGGGTGTGCGCGCGCTGTTCGAGGCCTCGACCGTGGAGTCGCTGGCCGCACGGCTGGAAACCCACACCGGCGGCGAGGCGCGCCCGCGCCTGATCGCGCGCCCGCGTGCCGCCGCGGAACCGGTGCCGCTGTCGTTCGCGCAGCAGCGCATGTGGTTCCTGAACCAGTACGACACCTCCTCGGCGGCCTACAACCTGCCGCTGGTGGTCCGGCTGTCCGGTGAACTCGACACGGCCGCACTGGAATTGGCCGTCTTCGACGTGGTGCGCCGGCACGAGTCGCTGCGCACTCGCTATCCGGAGCACGGCGGCACGCCGATGCAACTGGTTGTGCCGGCCGAGCAGATCGTGCTGGATCTGCGCGCCTACCCGGTCTCGGACGCCGATCTGACCACCGCGGTGACGGATTTCGCCTCCGCGGGATTCGATGTCGCCGAACAGGTTCCGCTGCGCGCCCGGTTGTTCCAGGTGCACAGCGACGAACACGTGCTGGTCGTGGTCGTGCACCACATCGCCGCGGACGGGTTCTCGATGACCCCGCTGGCGCGTGACGTGATGACCGCCTACACCGCCCGCACCCAGGGCAGCGCCCCCGGCTGGGCGCCGCTCGAGGTGCAGTACGCCGATTTCGCGATCTGGCAGCGCGAGGTGCTGGGCTCGGAGGACGATCCGCAGTCGCTGCTGGCCCGCCAGGTCGGCTACTGGCAGCGCTCGCTGTCCGGAATTCCGGAAGAGCTGGCCCTGCCCGCCGACCGCCCGCGCCCGGCGATCGCCTCGCTGCGCGGCGCCGAACTGCATCGCACCCTGACGCCGGAACTCATCGGCGCGCTGGAAGGCGTTGCGCGCGAACAGGGTTCGTCGCTGTTCATGGTGATGCACGCGGCCCTGGCGGTGCTGCTGGGACATCTGTCGGGCACCGACGACATCGCCGTCGGCACCCCGATCGCCGGCCGCGGTGAGGCCGCGCTCGACGATCTGGTCGGCATGTTCGTCAACACCCTGGTGTTGCGGACCGGCATCGACCCCGACGAGTCGTTCACCGGACTGCTGGAGCGGGTCCGCCACACCGACCTCGAGGCCTTCGGCAATGCCGACGTGCCGTTCGAGCGGCTGGTGGAACTGCTGGCGCCGGAGCGCTCGCAGGCCCGCAACCCGCTGTTCCAGGTGATGCTGGCCTTCCAGAACCTCGACCGCGCGAGCCTCGAGCTGCCGGGCCTGACCGTCTCCACGGTCGAGCGGGAGGAGAACATCGCCCGCTTCGACCTGCAGTTCACGCTGTCGGAACGGGTCGGCGACGCCGACGGCGCGGCCGCCAACGGCATGGCGTTGAACCTCGTCTACGCCACCGATTTGTTCGACGAGCAGACCGCCTCCGAGATCGCCGATCGCTGGATCCGGGTGCTGCGGGCGGTCGCCACCGATCCGCGCATCGCCGTCGGCGCGGTCGACATCCTCGAGGCCTCCGAGCGCGCCGACCTGCTCGCGCGCACGGGCGGCCCGGCGATCGCGGCGTCGACCCTGCCGCAGATGCTGGCCGAGGCCGCGACCCGCGACCCGCAGGCTCCCGCGGTGATCGCCGACGGGCGCACCCTCACCTACCGCGAACTCGACGAGCGGTCGAATCGCCTGGCGCGCTTGCTGATCGAGCGCGGGATCGGGACCGAGGACCTGGTCGCGGTGGCCGTACCGCGCTCGGCCGAGAGCTATCTGGCCGAATGGGCGGTGACCAAGTCGGGTGCGGCGTTCGTGCCGATCGACCCCGCGTACCCGGCCGACCGCATCGATCACATGGTCACCGATTCGGGTTCGCCCGTCGGCCTGACCGTGGCCGCGGTGCGCGACGATCTGCCGGAGTCGGTGGACTGGCTGGTTCTCGACGAGATCGAACTCGACGGCTACGACGCCGCCGCGATCACCGACGCTGACCGGGTCCGCCCGCTGCGCGTCGACCATCCGGCCTACGTCATCTACACCTCCGGTTCCACCGGTGTGCCCAAGGGCGTGGTGGTCACCCACGCCGGTCTGGCGAACTTCCGCGCCGAGCAGAACGAGCGCTACCGGCTCGACTCCGATTCGCGCGCACTGCATTTCGCCTCGCCCAGCTTCGACGCCTCGATCCTGGAATTCCTGCTCGCCGTCGGTGCGGGCGGTGCGCTGGTCGTGGTGCCGCCGGGTACCTACGGCGGCAGCGAACTCGGTGAGCTGATCGCCCGCGAGGGCGTCACCCACGCCCTGATCACCCCGTCGGTGCTGGCCACCCTCGATCCCGCCGATCTGGCCGGGATGCGGGTCGTCATCGCCGGTGGTGAGGCGGTTACCGCCGAACAGGTCGCCAAGTGGTCGGTGACCCCCGA
The DNA here is from genome assembly GCF_000720265.1 of Nocardia sp. NRRL WC-3656. Taxonomy (NCBI): domain Bacteria; kingdom Bacillati; phylum Actinomycetota; class Actinomycetes; order Mycobacteriales; family Nocardiaceae; genus Nocardia; species Nocardia sp. NRRL WC-3656. The sequence goes on from NZ_JOJF01000019.1 coordinate 149,814, forward strand.
CGGGTCGCCGCGCCGGTTTCACAACGCCTACGGTCCGACCGAGGCGACCATCGCCACCAACATCAGCGATCCGCTGGCCGCGGGCGATCCGGTCACCATCGGCGGTCCGATCCGCGGTATGCAGTCGCTGGTCCTCGACGCCCGGTTGCGGCCGGTTCCGGTGGGTGTCGCGGGTGAGCTGTATCTGTCCGGTGTGCAGCTGGCCCGCGGCTATCACGCGCGGGCGAGCCTGACCGCCGAGCGCTTCGTGGCCAACCCCTACGAGCCCGGACAGCGGATGTACCGCACCGGTGACGTGGTGCGGTGGAACCACACCGGTGAGGTCGAATACGTCGGCCGCTCCGACTTCCAGGTCAAGGTGCGCGGCTTCCGCATCGAACTGGGCGAGATCGACGCGGCGCTCACCGCCCACGACGCCGTGGACTTCGCGGTGACCGTGGGCCACACCCGCGGCGCGGGCGCCACCTCGCTGGTGTCGTATGTCGTCGCGGTCCCGGGTGAGCCGATCGATGTCGCCGATGTGACGGCCCATCTGGAACAGCGGCTGCCCGGCTACATGGTGCCCTCGTCGATCATGGTCATCGACCGGGTGCCGCTGACCCCGGCCGGCAAGCTGGATCGCAAGGCGCTGCCGGAGCCGGAGTTCGCCACCGATACCGCCTTCCGCGCGCCGCGGACGCCGGTCGAGCAGGCCATCGCCGAGGTGTTCGCCGAGGTGCTGGGCATCGAGCGCGTCGGCATCGACGATTCGTTCTTCGCACTGGGTGGTGACTCGATCGTCTCCATTCAGCTGGTGTCGCGGGCCAAGGCGCGCGGTGTGGTGTTCAGTCCGCGCGCCGTGTTCGAACAGCGCACCGTGTCCGGACTGGCGATGGTCGCCGAATCCGCTGCCGGACAGGGCGATTCGGTGCCCGTGCTGGCCGAGCTGCCGGGTGGCGGCGTCGGCACCATGCCGCTGACTCCGGTGGCCCGGTTCATGGTGGAGCGGTCCGGTTCGTTCGGCCGGTTCCATCAGGCGCTGGCCCTGGAACTGCCGATCGGCATCGACCGGGCCGGATTGCTCGCCACCGTCGCCGCCGTCGTGGACCGCCACGACATGCTGCGGGCGCGGCTGCGCCGGCATGCGGGTGCGGAATGGATCGTGGAGACCGCCGCACCGGGCGCCGTCGATATCGCATCACTGCTCGATCACACCGAATTCGACGCCGCCGCAACCGATTCGGAGCTTTTCGAGATCGCGACCGCGGCCCTGGACGCGAGCCTGGACCGGCTCGATCCGGAGGCCGGGGTGGTCGTGCGCTTCGCCTGGCTGGAGCCCTCGGCCGCCGAGCGGACCGGACGCCTGATCGTGGTCGCCCACCACCTCGTCATCGACGGTGTGTCCTGGCGCATCCTGGTGCCCGACTTCGTCACCGCCTGGGGACAGCTCTCGGCCGGACAGACGCCGGAGCTGGCCGCACCGCCGACCAGCATGCGCACCTGGTCGCATGCGCTCGAGCGGGCGGCCGCCGAGCGCGACGACGAACTCGACTGGTGGCGTGCGGTCGTCGACGGTCCGGATCCGCTGCTCACCGAGCGGCCGTTCGATCCCGCCGTCGATGTGGCCGGGGTCGCGGGGAAGGTCGAGGTCGAGGTCTCGCCCGAGGTCACCAAGGCCCTGCTGACCGCCGTGCCGGCGCTCTACCACGGTGGAATCAACGACGGCCTGCTGGCCGCGCTGGTGCTGGCCGTCGCGAAATGGCGTGCCGCGCACGCCGGTTCGGACGAGCGGGCCGACAGTGCGCTGGTGCGCCTCGAGGGCCACGGCCGCGAAGAGGATGTCGTGCCGGGCGCGGATCTGTCCCGCACGGTCGGCTGGTTCACCGCGATTTTCCCGGTCCGCTTCGACCTGTCAGGGCTCGACATCGACGCGGCGCTGACCGGTGGCCCGGCGATGGGCCGGTTCGTGAAGGCGGTCAAGGAACAGCTGCTGGCCGTGCCCGACAAGGGCCTCGGCTACGGCATGCTGCGCTACCTGAACCCGCGTACCGCCGACCGGCTGCCCGAGCAGATGCCGGGCCAGGTCAGCTTCAACTACCTGGGCCGGATCTCCGACAACGCGGTGCCCGAGGCGCTGCGCGGCTTCGGCTGGATTCCCGCCCCGGAACTCGGCGAACTGGCCGGCGACTACGACGCCGATATGCCGGCGATGGCGCCGCTGGACATCAACGCCATCGTGGTCGGCGACCGGCTGACCGCGCGGATCGGTTATCCGACCACGCTGCTCGACGCCGACGACGTGCGCGAATTCGGGCAGCTGTGGACGCGGGCGCTGGAAGCCGTTGCGCGGCACGCGGAATCGGCCGGTGCGGGTGGGCACACCCCGTCGGACTTCCCGCTGGTGCGCGTCGACCAGAGCGATATCGACGGCTGGGAGCGGCGCTTCGGCGAGATCTCGCAGGTGTGGCCGCTGTCCTCGCTGCAGGCCGGTCTGCTGTTCCACGCCGAACTGGCCGCCGCCTCCGTTGACGTCTACACCGGTCAGGCCGTCCTCGATCTCACCGGTCGCGTCGATCCGGCCCGGTTGCGCAGTGCCGCACAGGCTCTGATCGATCGGTACGAGACGCTGCGCACGGCCTTCGTCACCGACGCACAGGGCCATCCGGTGCAGGTCGTGCTGGACGGCGTGCGGGCGGCCTGGGCCGAACACGACCGCCGCGAGACCGGCGAGGCCGACGATCTGATCGAGGCCGACCGGACCCGCCGCTTCGACCTGGCCGCGCCGCCGCTGATCCGGTTCACCCTGATCCGGGTGGCCGAGCAGCGCTGGTCGCTGGTCGTCTCGAACCACCACATCCTGCTCGACGGCTGGTCGATGCCGCTGCTCATGCGGGATCTGCTGGTGCTCTACGCCACGCACGCCGACTCCGGCGCGCTGCCCGCGGTGCGCTCCTACCGGCACTTCCTGGAATGGGTTGCCCAGCAGGATCATTCGGCCTCGCTGGCGGCGTGGACCGATGCCCTCGCCGGCATCTCCGAGCCGACCCTGCTGGCGCGCCCCGACGCCGGTCGCGAGATCACCGCGCTGTCGGACGAGTACGTCTTCGAACTCGACACCGCGCAGACCGCGCGGCTGACCGAATTCGCCGCGCGCCTCGGCGTCACGGCCAACACGGTGCTGCAGACGGCCTGGGGCATCGTGCTGGGCCGCATGACGGGCCGTGACGACGTGGTGTTCGGCACCACCGTCTCGGGCCGCCCGCCGGAGCTGGCCGGGGTCGAATCCATGGTCGGCCTGTTCATCAACACCGTGCCGGTGCGCGTCCGCCTGGATGCCGCCGAATCCGCCGAGCAGCTGCTCGCCCGGGTGCAGGGCGAGCAGGCGGATCTGCTCGATCACCACTACCTCGGCCTGGCCGATATCCAGGACGCGATCGGCGTCGGCGGACTGTTCGACACCCTGGTGGTGTTCGAGTCCTATCCGGTGGATGCCGAGGGCATTCAGCGTCAGGCCGCCGATATCGACGGTATGGCGGTGGCCGGACTCGAGGCCACCGACGCCACCCACTATCCGCTGAGCCTGATCGCCTCGCTGGGTTCAACACTGCGAATCCGGGCCGGTTACCTGCGCGATCTGTTCGACGAGAACGCGGTGCGCCGCATCGCCGACCGGCTGCTGCGGGTGCTCACCACCATCGTGGGCGAGCCCGCGATCGGCGCCGGCGATATCGAACTGCTCGAGCCCGCCGAACGCGAACTCGTGGTGTCGCAATGGAATTCGACCGACCACGAGGTCGACGGCTCGGCCACCCTGGTCTCGCTGTTCGAGGCGCAGGTGGAGCGCACGCCCGACGCCACCGCGGTGAGCTTCGAGGGGACAGGTCTGTCCTACGCCGACTTCGCGGCCCGGGTGCACGCACTGGCCCGCTGGCTGATCGAGCGCGGCGTCGGCCCGGACACCTTCGTGGCACTCGGTATGCGGCGTTCGATCGACCTGGTGGTCGGCATGTACGCCGTGACCGCCGCCGGTGGCGCCTACGTGCCGCTGGATCCGGACCATCCGGCCGAGCGCACCGAATACATCCTGGCCACCGCGGACCCGGTCTGTGTGCTGACCTCCGGCGACGACCTCGAGATCGACACCGCGCAGGTGCGCATCGATCTGCTGGACCTGTCGGGCTACTCGATCGACCCGATCGCCGACGCCGAGCGCCGCGGCCCGCTGCGCCCGGCCAACACCGCGTACGTGATCTTCACCTCCGGTTCCACCGGCCGACCCAAGGGCGTCGCGGTGCCGCACGCGGCGATCGTCAACCGGCTGGTGTGGATGCAGGCCGAATACGGTCTCACCCCCGCCGACGTGGTGCTGCAGAAGACACCCGCGACCTTCGACGTGTCGGTGTGGGAGTTCTTCTGGCCCTTGCAGATCGGCGCGCGGCTGGTGGTGGCGCGGCCCGACGGCCATCGCGATCCGGCCTATCTGGCCGAGGTGATCGTCGGCGATGGCGTCACCGTCACGCACTTCGTGCCGTCGATGCTGGCGGTCTTCGTCGCCGAGGCGGCGGCCGCGCAATGCACGACGCTGCGCCTGGTGTTCGCCTCCGGCGAGGCGCTGGCGCCCAAGTCGGCGCAGCGTCTGCGCGAGCTCACCGGCGCCGCGCTGCACAACCTGTACGGCCCCACCGAGGCCGCGGTCGACGTCACCTATCACGAGGTGACCGATGCCGATGTCGATTCCGTGGCGATCGGCCGCCCGGTCTTCAACACCCGTGTCTACGTGCTGGATTCGCGCCTGCGGCCGGTTCCGGTGGGTGTCGCGGGTGAGCTGTATCTGGCGGGCGCCCAGCTCGCGCACGGCTATGTGACGCGTCCGGATCTGAGTTCGGACCGGTTCGTGGCCAACCCGTTCGCTGTGTCGGATGGGGGCACTCCCGAGGGCCCTGCGTGGTCACGCTCCGCTACCGCCTCCGGGCCCGCCGGTCGTGCCCTGGCCGGCGAGCGGATGTACCGCACCGGTGACCTGGTGGCCTGGAACGAACAGGGTGAACTGGATTACCTGGGCCGCACCGACTTCCAGGTGAAGTTGCGCGGCCTGCGCATCGAGCTCGGCGAGATCGAGACGGCGCTGACCGGGCTCGACGAGATCGACCGGGCCGTCGTCGTGGTCCGCGGCGACCAGCACACCGGCGACCAGCTGGTGGCGTATGTCGTTGCCACGCCGGGACTTCCGGTCGACGCCGAAGCGGTGCGCGAGGAACTGGGCCGGCAGCTGCCGGGCTACATGGTGCCCGCGCTGGTGATGGTGCTCGACGAATTCCCGCTCAACGCGTCCGGCAAGCTGGACCGCAAGGCGCTGCCCGCCCCGGTGTTCGAGGCGGCGGTGTTCCGCGCGCCGGTCACCCCGGTGGAGCAGATCGTCGCGGGCACCTTCGCCGAGGTGCTCGGCGTGGACCGGGTCGGCCTGGACGACGACTTCTTCGCCCTCGGCGGCAACTCGCTGATCGCCACCCAGGTGGCGGCCCGGTTGTCCTCGGCCCTGGACACCCAGCTGGGTGTGCGCGAGATCTTCGAGGCCTCCACCGTCGCCGGCTTGGCCGCGCGGGCCGAAACCCGTTCCGGCGCCGGTGGTCGCGCGGCGCTGGTGCCGCAGCACCGGCCCGAGCTGGTGCCGCTGTCGCTGGCGCAGCAGCGGATGTGGTTCCTCAACCGCTTCGATCCCGAATCCGCGGTGGACAACATCCCGGCCGCGGTGCGGCTGTCGGGCCTGCTGGACCGGCAGGCACTGCAGATCGCGGTCGCCGATGTGCTGGCGCGCCACGAATCGCTGCGCACCCGCTACCCCGAGGTGGACGGGACCGCGTACCAGGAGACCGTGCCGACCTCGAAGGTCATCCCCGATCTCACTCCGATCGACGTCACCGAAGCCGAACTGCCGCAACGGATTTCGGAGCTGGTCGGCACCGGCTTCGATGTCACCGTCGAGGTGCCGTTCCGGGCCCGGCTGTTCGAGGTCAGCCCGACCGAGCACGTGCTGGCCCTGGTGGTGCACCACATCTCCGCCGACGGCTTCTCGATGGGCCCGCTGACCCGCGACGTGATGACCGCCTACGGTGCGCGCGTCGAGGGCGGCGAACCGGCCTGGGCGCCGCTGCCGGTGCAGTACGCCGACTTCGCGCTCTGGCAGCGCGAGGTGCTCGGCCGCGAGAACGATCCGGAATCGGTGATCGCGGACCAGATCGACTACTGGCGCGACGCGCTGCGCGGACTGCCCGAACAGCTCGATCTGCCCGCCGACCGGCCGCGTCCGGCGGTCGCCTCCGGCCGCGGCGCGACGCACACCTTCCACATCGACGCCGACGTGCACGCCCGGCTGGCCGAACTGGCCCGCACCCGCGGCGCGACCATGTTCATGGTCACCCACGCCGCGCTGGCACTGGTGCTGTCGCGGCTGAGCGGGGAGGCCGATATCGCCATCGGCACGCCGGTGGCCGGCCGCGGTGAGCGCGCGCTCGACGATCTGATCGGCATGTTCGTCAACACCCTGGTGTTGCGGACCGAGATCGACGGCGGTGCGAGCTTCACCGATCTGCTGCAGTCGGTGCGCAGCACCGACATCGCCGCCTTCGGACATGCGGATCTGCCGTTCGAGCGGCTGGTGGAGATTCTGAACCCGGCGCGTTCGCAGGCGCGGCATCCGCTGTTCCAGGTGATGCTGTCGTTCCAGAACACCGGCCAGAACGCCCTGGAACTGCCGGGACTGACGGTCAGCGGTGTGGAACTGCCGATCGATACCGCGAAGTTCGATCTGCAGCTGGTGCTCACCGAGGAGACCGCCGAGACGGCCGACGGCGCCACCGCGGCCGGCGGTATCAGTGCCGAATTCGTCTACGCCACCGACCTTTTCGACGACGAGACGATCGCCGGCTTCGCCGATCGCCTGGTGCGGGTGCTGACCGCCGTGGTCGCCGAACCGGCGGCCCGGGTGGGCGACATCGATCTGCTCGCTCCCGCCGAGGCGGCGCGCGAACTGCGTGGCTGGAACAACACGGCACGTCATCTGCCGGTACGCCGTGAAGGCGCCACCACCCTGCTGGCCGATTTCCACGCCCAGGTCGAACAGACCCCGGACGCGGTCGCGGTGGTCGACCCCGAGGCCGGCGTCACGCTGACCTACGCCGAATTCGCGGCGCGGGCCCGGCGACTCGGCCGGTGTCTGGTCGAGGCCGGTGTGGGCCCGGATACCCGGGTGGCACTGGGCATGCGGCGTTCGCTCGACCTCGTGGTGGCCGCCTACGCGGTCCTGGAGGCCGGTGGCGCCTACGTGCCGCTGGATCTGGAACAGCCGGGTGAGCGCATTCGCTATGTGGTCGACACCGCCGCGCCGATCGCCGTGCTCACCACCGCACGCGACGGCGCGGACATCGACCGCGCGCTCGAGGGTGCGGCGACCGCCGTGCGCATCGACGAGCTGGATCTGTCCGGCTACGCGGACGGCGAACTCGACGACACCGAACGGCGTGCCCCGCTGCGGCCGGAGCACCTCGCCTACGTGATCTTCACCTCCGGTTCCACCGGACGGCCGAAGGGTGTGGCGGTCTCGCAGGCCGCGGTGGTGAACCAGATTCGCTGGATCACCGCCGAATACGGCATCGGCGCGGGTGAGGTGGTGCTGTTCAAGACGCCGCCGACCTTCGATGTGTCGGTGTGGGAGCTGTTCGGCGCGACCGCCACCGGCGCGCGCCTGGTGATCGCCGCGCCGGACGGCCATCGCGATCCCGGCTATCTCGCCGAGGTGATCGCGGCCCAGCAGGTCACGATGACCTCGTTCGTGCCGTCGATGCTGTCGGTGTTCTCCGACAGCGTGCACGCCGGGACTGCCACCGAGGTGTCCTCGCTGCGCACCCTGCTCATCGCGGGTGAGGCGTTCACCGCCGACGCCGCGCAGGCCTACCGTCGCATCGGCACCGCCGAACTGCACAACCTGTACGGCCCCACCGAGTTCACCGTGCACGCCACCGCCATGCCGGTCGCCGCGGATATCGCGGGAGCCGTGCCGATCGGCCTGCCGGTGTGGAACGCGCAGGCCTACATCCTGGACGCGCGGCTGCATCCGGTTCCGGCCGGCGTCGCCGGTGAGCTGTATCTGGCCGGCGCTCAGCTGGCGCGCGGCTACTTCGGCCGCACCGACCTGACCGCGGACCGCTTCGTCGCGAATCCGTTCGGCGGCAGCGGTTCCCGCATGTACCGCACCGGTGACCTGGTGCGCCGCGGCGCCGACGGGGCCATCGAATATCTGGGCCGCACCGACTTCCAGGTGAAGTTGCGCGGTCTGCGTATCGAGCTCGGCGAGATCGAATCCGCGCTCACCGCACAGGATTCGGTCGCGCAGGCGGTGGCCGTGGTGCGCTCCGACGAGCGGATCGGCGAGCAGCTGGTGGGCTATGTCGTGCCCGCCGCCGGCGCCGGAGAACTCGATCTCGACGCGATCCGCGCGCAACTGGCGGCGCGGCTGCCCTCCTATATGGTTCCGGCCGCGATCGTCGTGCTCGACGCCCTGCCACTGAGCGCGAACGGCAAGCTGGACCGGCGCGCGCTGCCCGCACCGGAATTCGAGGCACGGGAGTTCCGCGCCCCGACCACACCGGTCGAGGAGATCGTCGCCGCCACCATCGCCGAGGTCCTGGGCATCGACACCGAGGCCCGGCCGGTCGGTCTCGACGACGACTTCTTCGAACTGGGCGGCAACTCGCTGATCGCCACCCAGGTGGTCGCCCGCCTGGGCCAAGCGCTGAACACCCGCATCCCGGTGCGGACCCTGTTCGAGGCGCCGACCGTGGCGGCGCTCGCCGCCCGGCTGGAGACCCACGCCGGGTCCGGTGGCCGCCGCGCCCTGGTCGCGGGACCGCGACCGGAGGAGATTCCGCTCTCGCTGGCACAGCAGCGGATGTGGTTCCTCAACCGCTTCGACACCGCCAGCGCGGTCAACAACATCCCGATGGCGGTCCGGCTCACCGGCGCGCTCGACGTCGACGCCCTGCGCGAGGCCGTCGCGGATGTGATCGAACGCCACGAGGTGCTGCGCACGGTCTACCCGGAAACCTCCGAGGGCCAGGGCGTGCAGGTGATCCTGCCCGCCGACCGCGACGCGGTGGAACTGGACGCCGAACCGGTAACCGAGGCGCAACTGCCCCAGCGGGTGCGCGAACTGGTCCTCACCGGCTTCGACGTCACCGCCGCGGTTCCGGTGCGCGCCAAGCTGTTCCGCGTCGAACATGCGAGCGGCAACGGCGCGGGTGAACCGGCGCCGGACTACGTGCTGGTCTTCGTCGTCCACCACATCTCCGGTGACGGCTGGTCGGTGCGGCCGCTGGCCCGCGATGTGATGCTCGCCTACGCGGCGCGCTCGCAGGGCGCCGCGCCGGGCTGGGCGCCGCTGCCGGTGCAGTACGCCGATTACGCCCTGTGGCAGCGGGAAACGCTCGGTTCCGAGGACGATCCGGAATCGCTGATCGCCCAGCAGGTGTCGTACTGGTCGCAGCATCTGGCCGGTCTGCCCGACCAGCTGGATCTGCCCGCCGACCGTCCGCGACCCGCGGTCGCCACGTATCGCGGTGGCGTGCACGAGTTCTCACTCGACGCCGAGCTGGTGCGCCGGCTCAACGCGCTGGCCCGCACCCACGGCGCCAGCCTGTTCATGGTCACGCACGCGGCCTTCGCGGCACTGCTGGCGCGGTTGTCCGGCAGTGACGATCTGGCCATCGGCACCGCGGTCGCGGGCCGCGGCGAGGCCGCGCTCGACGATGCCATCGGCATGTTCGTCAACACGCTGGTGCTGCGCAGCAGTGTCGATCCGGCGATGTCGTTCACCGAATTGCTCGCGCGCACCAAGGAATCCGATCTCGCCGCGTTCGGACATGCGGATCTGCCGTTCGAGCGGCTGGTGGAGATTCTGAATCCGGCGCGTTCGCAGGCGCGGCATCCGCTGTTCCAGGTGATGCTGTCGTTCCAGAACACCGGCGAGGCCTCGTTCGCGCTGCCGGATCTGGAGGTCAGCGGCCTGCCGCTGGATGTGCTGACCGCGAAATTCGATCTGCACCTGAACCTCACCGAGCGCTTCGCCGCCGACGGTTCCGCCGAAGGCATGTCGGCCGAATTGGCTTACGCCACCGACATGTTCGATGCCCGGACGGTCGCGGCCTTCGCCGATCGCCTGGTCCGGATGCTGGACGCGGTGACCGCGGACCCCGCCGCCGCGCTCGGCGATATCGACCTGCTCGACACCGTCGAGCGGCGCACCATCGTCGACAACTGGAACGCCACCGCCTACGACGTCGACCGCGTCGTTCTCGGCCGGGCGGCCGGTACCGTCGCGCTGACGCTGGCCTCGATGTTCGATCGGCAGGTCGAACTCGATCCCGACGAGCCGGCGCTGACGTTCGAGGGGACAACTCTGTCCTACGGCGAGTTGGCGGCCCGGGTGAACCGGCTCGCCCGCTACCTGATCGAGCAGGGCGTGGGCCCGGATTCGCTGGTGGCGCTGCATATGCGGCGTTCGCTGGAACTGGTCATCGGCATGTACGCGGTGACGGTCGCCGGCGGCGGCTATGTGCCGCTGGACCCCGACCACCCGGCCGAGCGCACCGAATACGTGCTGGCGACCGCGAACCCGGTCTGCGTGCTGACCACCGCGGACAGCTCGCTCGCGGCGCGGCCGGACGTGCCGGTCGTCGCGATCGACGGCCTGGAGTTGACCGAGTACGCCGACGATCCGGTGGCCGATGCCGACCGCATCGCCCCGCTGCGTCCGGCGCACACCGCCTACGTGATCTTCACCTCCGGTTCCACCGGGCGGCCGAAGGGCGTGGCCGTCAGCCATGCCGCGATCGTGAACCGCCTGGCCTGGATGCAGGACGAGTACGACCTCTACCTCGACGATGTCGTGCTGCAGAAGACGCCCGCCACCTTCGACGTGTCGGTGTGGGAGTTCTTCTGGCCGCTGCAGGTCGGCGCGCGCCTGGTCGTCGCCAAGCCCGACGGCCATCGCGATCCGGCCTATCTGGCGGAGCTGATCGACGCCGAGCGCATCACCACCGTGCACTTCGTGCCGTCGATGCTGTCGGTCTTCGTCGCCGCGCTGGACGCCTCCGGCGCCGACTGCACCACGCTGCGCCGGGTGTTCGCCTCCGGTGAGGCGCTGCCGGCGGTCACCGCCCAACGCCTGATCGAGCTGACCGGCGCCCGGCTGCACAACCTCTACGGCCCGACCGAGGCCGCCGTCGACGTCACCTATCACGAGGTGACCGAGGCCGACACGGTCGCGGTGCCGATCGGCCGTCCGGTCTGGAACACCCGCGTCTACGTGCTCGATTCGCGGCTGCACCCGGTCGCCACCGGCGTCGCGGGTGAGCTGTACCTGGCCGGTGACCAGCTGGCCCGCGGCTATGTCGCGCGCGCCGATCTGACCTCGGATCGGTTCGTGGCCAACCCGTTCGGTAACGGTGAGCGGATGTATCGCACCGGTGACCTGGTGCGCTGGAGTGCCGGCGGCGAACTGGAGTACCTGGGCCGCACCGACTTCCAGGTGAAGTTGCGCGGTCTGCGCATCGAGCTCGGCGAGATCGAATCGGCACTGGTGGCGGTCGACGCCGTCGCCCAAGCCGTGGTGGTCGTGCGCTCCGACGACCGGCTCGGCGATCAGCTGGTCGCCTACGTGGTGCCCGCGACCGGCGCCATCGTCGACCCCGACGCGGTGCGCACCGAACTCGGCGAGGCGCTGCCCGGCTACATGGTGCCCTCGGCCTTCGTCGTGCTGGACGCCTTCCCGCTCAACGCCTCCGGCAAGCTCGACCGCAAGGCGCTGCCGGCGCCGGTGTTCGAGGCCCGGCAGTTCCGCGCCCCGGCCACCCCGATCGAGGAGATCGTGGCCGGCACGTTCAGCGATGTGCTGGGTGTGCCCAGGGTCGGTCTCGACGACGACTTCTTCGAACTGGGCGGCAACTCGCTGATCGCCACCCAGGTGACCGCGCGCCTGGGCGCGGCGCTCGACACCCAGCTGGCGGTGCGCGACCTGTTCGAGGCGTCGACCGTCGCCGCCCTGGCCGCGCGCCTGGAGCAGGGCGCCGGATCCGGCCGGACGCGGCCGAAGCTGGTGGCCGGGCAACGGCCGCAACGGATTCCGCTCTCGCCGGCGCAGCAGCGCTACTGGTTCCTCAACCAGTTCGACACCACCACCTCCGCGGTGGACAACATTCCGCTCGCGGTGCGGTTGTCGGGCGCGCTCGACGTCGCGGCCATGGAACGCGCGCTCGGCGACGTCCTGGCCCGGCACGAGGTGCTGCGCACCACCTACCCGCGCTCGGCGGACGGCCCGCATCAGGTGATCCTGCCCGCGACCGATACCGCGCCCCCGCTGGAGCCGGTCGCGGTGGCCGAGGACGAATTGCTCGACCGCATCATCGAATTCGCGATGACCACCTTCGACGTCACCGCAGAGGTGCCGCTGAAGGTCGCGCTGTTCCGGATCACCGGCGGGGACCAGTCGGCCGAGGAACACGTCCTCGCCTTCACCGTCCATCACGTCGCCGCCGACGGCTCCTCGATGGGACCGCTGGCCCGGGATCTGATGGCGGCCTACGCCGCACGCGTGCAGGGTGAGGCGCCGCAGTGGACGCCGCTGCCGGTGCAGTACGCCGACTACGCGCTGTGGCAGCGCGAGGTGCTCGGATCCGAGGAGGATCCGGAATCGCTGGCCGCCCAGCAGGTCGCCTACTGGACCGCCGCCCTCGGCGGACTGCCGGATCAGCTGGAACTGCCGACCGACCGCCCGCGTCCGCCGGCCCAGTCGTTCCAGGGCAAGGCGATTCGCTTCGAGATCGACCCGCAGCGCCACGCCCGCCTGCACGAGCTGGCGCGCGCCAACAACGCCTCGCTGTTCATGGTCGTGCACGCGGCGCTGGCCGTGCTGCTCTCGCGCCTGTCGGGCACCGACGACATCGCCGTCGGCACCCCGATCGCCGGGCGTGGTGAGCGCGAACTCGACGATCTGATCGGCATGTTCGTCAACACGCTGGTGTTCCGCACCCGCATCGACGGCAACGCGAGCTTCGCCGAACTGCTCGCCGATGTGCGCGAGCGCGACCTCGAGGCCTTCACCAACGCCGACGTGCCGTTCGAGCGGCTGGTCGAGGTGCTCAACCCGGTGCGGTCCACGGCGCGCAACCCGCTGTTCCAGGTGGGCCTGTCGTTCCAGAACCTGGCCGAGACCGCGCTGGAGCTGCCCGGTCTGTCGGTGAGCGCGGTGAATTTCGATTCCCAGCTGGCCAAGACCGATCTGCACGTGACGCTCTACGACCGCTACGCCGAGGACGGTTCGCCGGCCGAGATCATCACCGAATTCGGCTATGCCATAGACCTTTTCGACGAGTCGACGGTGCAGGGCTTCGCGGACCGGTTCGTCCGGGTCCTCGACGCCGTGATCGCGGACGTGTCCGGCCCGGTCGGTGATATCGACCTGCTCGATCTCGCCGAGAACGACCGCATCCTGCGGCAGTGGAACGAGACCGCCCATCCGATCGACACCGAGGCGACCCTGGTGTCGCTGCTCGATGCGACGGTCGCCGCCGACCCGACCGCGGTCGCGCTGGTGGTCGACACCGAGGCCACCGGGACGGCGCAGCAGGTGCTGACCTACGGCGACCTCGACGCGCGGGTGAATCGCCTGGCGCGCTACCTCGTCGAATGCGGGATCGGCACCGAGGACCGGGTGGCGCTGGCATTGGGCCGCTCGGTGGAGCTGATCGTCGCGATGTACGCGGTGGCCAAGACCGGTGCGGCCTACGTGCCGATCGACCCGGGCCAGCCCGCCGAACGCATCGACTACATCCTCGAGACGGCGGCTCCCGCCTGTGTGCTGACCACCTCGGCCACCGTCGCGGCGACCGCCGACGAGGACGAGGAGAGCGCGCTGCGCTGGACTCCGCAGCGTCCGGTGATCGAACTCGACGGACTCGAGCTCTCCGGATATTCGGCGGCGCCGATCACCGCGGGGGAGCGGTTGCGTGAGCTCACCGCGGCCAACGCCGCGTACGTGATCTTCACCTCCGGCTCCACCGGCCGCCCCAAGGGCGTGGTGGTGTCGCACGGCGCGATCGTCAACCAGTTGCGCTGGGAGATCGCCGAATTCGGCCTCGGCGCCGGTGATTCGGTGCTGCTCAAGACCGCGGCGACCTTCGACCTGTCGGTGTGGGAGTTCTGGACCGCCGCCGCCTGCGGTGGCCGCCTCGTGGTGGCCGCGCCCGAGGGGCATCGCGATCCGGCCTACCTCAACGAGCTGATGCTCGGCACCGCCGTCACCACGCTGCATGTGGTGCCGTCGATGCTGGACGCCCTGCTCACCGAGAGCGAAGGCATGCTCAGCTCGTCGCTGAAGCGGGTGCTCGCCATCGGTGAGGCGCTGCCCGCCGCGACCGCGCAGCGTTTCCTGGAGACCGCCGAGGCCGCGCTGTTCAACCTGTACGGCCCGACCGAGGCCGCGGTCTCGATCACCAGCCATCGCGTCACCACCGCCGACCGCCAGTCGGTGTCGATCGGCGCGCCGGAGTGGAACAGCCGGGTGTACGTGCTGGATTCGCGGCTGCGGCCCGTTCCGGTCGGTGTGCCGGGTGAGCTGTACCTGGCCGGTGCGCAGCTCGCGCGCGGCTACTTCGGGCGCGCGGATCTCACCGCGGACCGGTTCGTCGCCGATCCGTTCGGGGCGCCGGGCACGCGGATGTACCGCACCGGTGACCTGGTGGCGTGGACCGACCGAGGTGAACTGGACTACCGGGGTCGCACCGACTTCCAGGTGAAGATCCGCGGTTTCCGTATCGAACTCGGCGAGATCGAGGCGGTGCTGCTGCGGCAGCCGGTCGTGACCGCGACCGCCGTTGTCGCGCACGCGGATCCGAATCTGGGCGATCGCCTGGTCGCCTACGTGGTCGGCACCGCCGAACTGGACAAGCAGGCGCTGCAGGCCGCACTCGCCGAACAGCTGCCGTCCTACATGGTGCCGTCGGTGTTCATGCAGCTGGACGCGCTGCCGCTGAACGCCAACGGCAAACTGGACCGTGCCGCACTGCCCGAACCGGTCTTCGAGAAGGCCGTCTTCCGCGCGCCGGTGACCCCGATCGAGCAGATCGTGGCCAACACCTTCGCCGATGTGCTGCGCAAGGAATCCGGCACGATGGGCCGCGACGACGACTTCTTCGCGTGGGGCGGCAACTCGCTGCTCGCCACGCAGGTCGCCGCGCGCCTGGGCGAGGCGCTGAACACCCGGGTGCCGGTGCGCCTGCTGTTCGAGGCCTCCACCGTCGCCGCGCTCGCCACCCGCGTGGAGCACCACGCCGACGCCGGCGGCCGCCGCGCGCTGACCGCCGCACCGCGACCGCCGCGGATCCCGCTGTCGCTGGCGCAGCAGCGGATGTGGTTCCTCAACCGCTTCGACACCGCCTCGGCCGCCTACAACGTGCCGATCGCGGTGCGGCTGAGCGGTGCGCTGGACGTCTCGGCGCTTCGGGCCGCGATGGCGGATCTGGTGGCGCGCCACGAGATTCTGCGGACGGTGTACCCGCAGACCGATCAGGGCCCGGTGCAGGTGATCCTGCCCGCAACCCAGGCGATTCCGGAGCTCGAACTGCGCGTGGTCGATGCCGCCGCGGTCGAGTCCGAGGTGGTCGCGCTGATCAACACCAGCTTCGACGTCACCACCGAGGTGCCGGTACGGGTCGCGCTGTTCGAGGTCCGTCCCGACACCGAAACCGCAAGCGGCACCGCCGAATACGTGCTGGCCATGGTCGTGCACCACATCTCCGGCGACGGTTCGTCGGTGGGCCCGCTGACTCGCGATCTGATGACCGCCTACGCCGCCCGCGCGGCCGGGCTGGCGCCGAACTGGGCGCCGCTGGAGGTTCAGTACGCCGACTACAGCATCTGGCAGCGCGAACTGCTGGGCAGTGAGGACGATCCGGATTCGCTGGCCTCCAAGCAGGTCGCGTACTGGAAGCAGGCGCTGGCCGAGCTGCCCGATCAGCTCGATCTGCCGTCGGACCGCCCGCGTCCGGCCGTGCAGAGCTTCGCCGGCGGCAAGGTCGAGGTGCGCATCGATGCCGAACTGCATCGGGCGCTGATCGACCTGGCCCGCACCGAGGGTGCGACGCTTTTCATGGTCGTGCACACCGCGCTGGCCGTCCTGCTGTCGCGGCTGTCGGGCTCCGACGACATCGCCATCGGCACCCCGATGGCCGGTCGCGGCGAGGCCGTGCTCGACGATCTGATCGGCATGTTCGTCAACACCCTGGTGTTCCGGACCCAGGTCGACGCCGGTGCCGGCTTCACCGAACTTCTGGGGCAGCAGCGCGATATCGACATCCAGGCCTTCGCCAACGCCGACGTGCCGTTCGAGCGGCTGGTCGAGGTGCTCAACCCGGTGCGCTCCACCGCGCGGCATCCGCTGTTCCAGGTGGGTCTGTCGTTCCAGAACCTGGCGCAGGCCACGCTGGAGCTGCCGGGCCTGCGGGTCAGCGGATTGGACTTCGATACCCAGCTCTCGCAGTTCGACCTGCACCTGATCGCCACCGACCGCTACAGCGAGACCGGCGCGCCCGAGGGCATCACCGGATTCTTCACCTACGCGACCGACCTGTTCGACCACGACACGGTGGCGGGCTTCGTGGATCGGTTCGTGCGGATGCTGGGCGCGTTCGTGGCCGCACCGCATACCGCGGTCGGCGATATCGATCTGCTCGACGCCGCCGAACGCGGTGCGCTGATCTCCGCCCGCAACGCCACCGAGCACCCGCTGGACCGGCCTGCGACGCTGGCCTCGCTGCTGGACGCGACGGTCGAGACCTACTCCGAGCGCGACGCCCTGGTCGGCGCCGACGGCACCCGGGTGACCTACGCCGAACTCGACCGGCGGGTGAATGTGCTGGCACGGCACCTGATTTCGCTCGGTGTCGGGCCGGAGTCGCGGGTCGCGCTGGCGATGCGCCGTTCGGTCGATCTGGTGCTCGCGATGTACGCGGTCACGGTGGCCGGCGGCGCCTATGTGCCGGTGGATCCGGATCAGCCGGCCGAACGCACCGGGTACATCCTCGACACCGCCGACGTGGTGTGTGTACTCACCGATGCCGACGCCGGATTCGAGACCGATGTCGCGCCGGTGGTCCGGGTCGACGACATCGACACCGCGGGTGACGATTCGCCGATCGAGGACGACGAGCGGGTCTCGCCGCTGCTGCCGCAGCACACCGCCTACGTCATCTTCACCTCCGGTTCCACCGGGCGGCCGAAGGGTGTGGCGGTCCCGCACGCCGCGGTGGTCAACCAGTTGCTGTGGAAGATCGCCGAATTCGGCCTGGGCGCCGAGGATTCGGTGCTGCTGAAGACCGCGGCCACCTTCGACCTGTCGGTCTGGGAGTTCTGGTCCGCGGCCGTCTCCGGCGGACGCCTGGTGATCGCGGCGCCGGACGGCCACCGCGACCCGGCCTACCTCAACGAGCTGATGGCCCGCGAAGCGGTCACCACGCTGCACGTGGTGCCCTCGATGCTGGACGCGCTGCTCACCGAATCCGATGGGACGCTGACGAATTCGCTGCGTCGCGTGCTGGCGATCGGTGAGGCGCTGCCGGGTGCGACCGCGCAGCGGTTCCGCCGCGACAACGCCGCCGAACTGTTCAACCTGTACGGCCCGACCGAGGCCGCGGTCTCGATCACGAGCCATCGCGTCACCGCGGACGAACAGCAGTCGGTGTCGATCGGTGCGCCGGAGTGGAACAGCCAGGTCTACGTGCTGGATTCACGTCTGCACCCGGTGCCGGACGGCGTCTCCGGTGAGCTGTATCTGGCCGGTGCGCAGCTGGCCCGCGGCTACTTCGCGCGGCCGGATCTGACCGCGGACCGGTTCGTGGCCAACCCCTTCCAGCCGGGCGCCCGGATGTACCGCACCGGTGACCTGGTGAGCTGGAATGCCCGGGGCGAACTGGAATATCAGGGCCGCACCGACTTCCAGGTCAAGATCCGCGGCTTCCGTATCGAACTCGGCGAGATCGAGTCGGCGCTGCTCGGCCTGGACGAGGTCGCGCAGGTCGCGGTGCTGGCGAAGTCGGACCCGCGCATCGGCGACCGGCTGGTGGCGTATCTGGTCCCGGCCGGCGACAGCCTCGACATCGACGCGGTGAAGGCGGCACTGAACGCGGCGCTGCCGTCGTACATGGTGCCCTCGGCCTTCGTCGAACTGGACGCGTTGCCGCTGAACATCAACGGCAAACTCGACCGGCGCGCACTGCCCGAACCGGAATTCGAGACCACCGCCTTCCGGGCGCCCTCGACACCGATCGAAGAGGCGGTCGCCTCGGTGTACGCCGATGTGCTGTCGGTCGAGCGTGTCGGCGCCGACGACGACTTCTTCGCCCTCGGCGGTAACTCGCTGCTGGCCACTCAGGTCGCCGCGCGCCTCGGTGCGCTGCTCGACACCCGGGTGCCGGTGCGGGCGCTGTTCGAATCCTCGACGGTGGCCGGGCTGGCCGCCAAGGTCGAACAGCAGGCCGGTGCCGGCGGTCGCCCGCCGCTGACGGCCGCACCGCGCCCCGAGCACATCCCGCTGTCGCTGGCGCAGAACCGCATGTGGTTCCTCAACCAGTTCGACACCACCTCGTCGGTGGACAACATCCCGGTGGCGATCCGGCTCTCCGGCGCGCTGGATGTGTCCGCGCTGCGCGAGGCGGTCGCCGATCTCATCGCACGCCACGAGATCCTGCGGACGGTCTACCCCGAGACCGCCGCCGGGCCGGTGCAGCGGGTGCTGTCGCCGGCCGAGGTGGCGATCGATCTCGAGCCGGTGCGGATCGAGGAGTCCGGCGTGGTCGAGGCCGTCACCGCCGCGGTGACGACCGGCTTCGACGTGACCACGCAGATTCCGTTCCACATCCGTCTGTTCCAGATCACCGACACCGACTTCGTGCTGGTCTTCGTCGCACACCACATCGCGGCCGACGGCTGGTCGATGGGCCCGCTGACCCGGGATCTGATGGTGGCCTACGCCTCGCGCGCCGAGGGGGCGGCACCGGCGTGGGCGCCGATGCCGGTGCAGTACGCCGACTTCAGCATCTGGCAGCGCAATCTGCTCGGCTCCGAGGACGATCCGGAGAGCCTGCTCAGCGCCCAGGCCGACTACTGGCGACAGGCGCTGGCCGGAATTCCGGACGAGCTGAACCTGCCCGCGGACCGGCCGCGGCCGACCGTGCAGTCGTTCCAGGGCGGGCGGGTGCTGTTCCCGATCGGCACCGAGCTCTACGAGGGACTGCAGCGCACCGCGCGCGAGCAGAACGCGACGCTGTTCATGGTCGTGCACACCGCACTCGCACTGTTCCTGGCGCGGATGTCGGGAACCGACGACATCGCGATCGGCACCCCGATCGCGGGCCGCGGCGAGGCCGAACTCGACGATCTGATCGGCATGTTCGTCAACACGCTGGTGCTGCGCACCCACGTGCGCGGCGAGCTGACCTTCGGTGAGCTGCTGAGCCACGCCAAGGACGCGGACCTGCAGGCTTTCGCGCACGCGGACATCCCGTTCGAGCGGCTGGTCGAACTGCTCAATCCGGAGCGCTCCACCGCGCGGCATCCGCTGTTCCAGGTGGCGCTGTCGTTCGAGAACCTGCCCGAGAGCACGTTCGAACTGCCCGGATTGCACGTCTCGGCGCTCGATTTCGACGTCGATACCGCGAAATTCGATCTGTCGCTGACGGTTCGCGAATCCGACGACGACCGCAACGGCATGTACGCCGAATTCTCCTACGCGCGTGATCTTTTCGACGACGCCACGGTGGAGGTCTTCGCGCAGCGGTTCACCCGCCTGCTCGAGGCGATCGTCGGGCAGCCGCAGACCCCGGTCGGCGATCTGTCGCTGCTGGCCGCCGAGGAGTACGAGCTGCTCACCCACGTCCACGGCGACGAGGTGATGGCGACCGGACTGCTGCCGGATCTGATGAGCCACGGCGTCCGGCTCGGCCGCGATCGAATCGCGGTGCGCTACAACGGTGAATCGATCACCTACGGCGAACTCGACGACCGGTCCTCGCGCCTGGCGCGGGTGCTGATCGAACGCGGTGTCGGACCCGAGCAACTGGTCGCGGTCTCCTTCCCGCGTTCCTACGAGATGGTGCTGGCCGTCCTGGCCGTCACCAAGGCCGGTGGCGCGCACGTGCCGGTGGATCCGAACTATCCCGAGGATCGGGTGCGGCATATGCTCACCGATTCCGGTGCGCTGCTGGGCATCACCGGTTCGGCGTATGTCGGCGACCTGCCCGGCGACGTGGAATGGCTGGTCCTCGACGATCCCGCGACCGACGAGCTGTGCGCCGCGCAGTCGGCGGCGCCGGTGACCGACGCCGATCGGCATACCCCGTTGCAGATGGCGCATCCGGCCTATGTCATCTACACCTCGGGCTCGACCGGTAAGCCCAAGGGCGTCACCGTGACCCACGCCGGTCTCGGCGGCCTGGCGGATGTGGCGACGAGCCTGTACGGCCTGGAGCCGCAGCATCGGTTCCTGCACATCTGCTCGCCCAGCTTCGACCCGTCGGTGCTGGAATGGGTGTGCGCGTTCTACATCGGCGCCACGCTGGTGATCACGCCGCCACAGATCATCGGTGGCCCGGAGCTGGCGGAACTGCTGCGCACCGAGCAGGTCACCCACACCATCATCACGCCCGCGGTGCTGGGCACGATGGATCCGGCCGACCAGGAGCAGTTGCTGGTGACGTCGGTGGGTGGCGATGTGACCACGCCGGAACTGCTGGCGAAGTGGCAGCCGGGGCGCAAGTACTTCAACGCCTACGGTCCGACCGAGACGACGATCATCTCCTCGTACGCGCGGTTGTTCCCGGGCAACCACATCACCATCGGCACCCCGGTGCACGGTATGTCGGCGCTGGTGCTCGACGCCCGCATGAACCCGGTGCCGCCGGGGGTGGCCGGTGAGCTGTTCCTCTCCGGTGGTGCGGTGGCCCGCGGCTACCAGCATCGGCCGGGGCTGACCGCGGAGCGGTTCGTCGCCAACCCGTGGGGCGCGCCCGGAACCCGGATGTACCGCACCGGTGACGTGGTGCGGTGGTACGCCGAACCGGATGTGCGCGCCGGCAATATCGCCCGCCCGGAGGTGCCGTGGGAGCTGGATTACGTCGGCCGCACCGACTTCCAGGTGAAGATCCGCGGTTTCCGCATCGAACTCGGTGAGATCGACGCGGTGCTCGGCCGGCACCCGGATGTCGAATTCGCGATCACCATCGGCCGCGAAACCGCCGCCGGTGCCACGATTCTGGTGTCCTACGTGCTGGGTGTTCCGGGACGTGCGGTCGAC
Source organism: Nocardia sp. NRRL WC-3656 (assembly GCF_000720265.1). Taxonomy (NCBI): domain Bacteria; kingdom Bacillati; phylum Actinomycetota; class Actinomycetes; order Mycobacteriales; family Nocardiaceae; genus Nocardia; species Nocardia sp. NRRL WC-3656. The sequence continues at coordinate 171,190 of NZ_JOJF01000019.1, forward strand.
CCCGCGGCCGTGACCGACCATGTGGCCGCGGTGCTGCCGCCGCATATGGTGCCCTCGGCGATCGTGGTCCTGGACGAGATTCCGCTGACCCCGGTCGGCAAGCTCGACCGCAAGGCGCTGCCGGAACCCCAGCTCGCGCCGCGCGAGTTCCGGGCGCCGACCAGTGCGCTCGAGGCGACCATCGCCGAGGTGTTCGCCGAGGTGCTGGGCGTCGAACAGGTCGGACTCGACGATTCGTTCTTCGCGCTCGGCGGTGACTCGATCCTGTCGATCCAGCTGGTCTCGCGGGCCAAGGCACGCGGTGTGCTCTTCACGCCGCGGCAGGTCTTCGAACGGCGCAGCGTGGCCGCGCTGGCGGAGATCGCCACCCGCGCGGGTGAGGCCGAGCAGCAGGTGCTCGCCGAACTGCCCGGTGGCGGTGTCGGCGAGATCCCGCTGACGCCGATCATGGCCTCGATCCTCGGCACCGGATCGTCGAATCAGCGGTTCTCGCAGGCCATGGCGCTGCGACTGCCCGACGACACCGACCGGGAGACGCTGGTCGCGACCGTCGCCGCGGTCGTCGATCACCACGATGTGCTGCGGACCCGGTTGCGGCGCAACGAGTCCGCCGCCGTGGACAGCCAAGACGGGTGGACCTTCGAGGCCCTGGAACAGGGCGCGATCGACGTCGATGCCCTGGTGCATCGGATCGACCTGCCCGGTGACATCTCCGACGCGGAACTGTCGCGCCGGGCGAGCGTCGAATACGACGCCGCGCTGGGCCGCCTGGATCCGGCGAGTGCGGTGATGACGCAGTTCCTGTGGTTCGCCTTCACCGGTGCCGGCTCCTCCCGCCGGGACGTGCTCGTGATCGTCGCCCACCACTTCGTGGTCGACGGTGTGTCGTGGCGCATCCTCATCCCGGATCTCGCGGTGGCCTGGTCGCAGCTGAGGTCGGATCAGGCCGTGGCGCTGCCCGCGAACGGCACGTCCATGCGCCGCTGGGCGCACGCCCTGGTCGACGCCGCGGCCGCACGAGCCACGGAACTGCCGTTCTGGCAGCAGATCGCGGCGTCCGAGGATCCGGTGCTGGGCGAGCGGGCCTTCGACCCGGCGGTCGACACCTTCGACACCGTCGATCGGGTCGAGGTGCTGCTGCCGGCCGAGGTGACCGATGCGGTGCTGACCGGCGTGCCGGACAAGTACCGGGCCGGTGTCGACGACGGCCTGCTGTCGGCGCTCGCGCTGGCGGTCAGCACCTGGCGCGGTGACGCCGCGGGCGGCGCCGCGCTGGTGAAGCTCGAGGGACACGGCCGCGAGGAGAGTGTGGTCCCGGGCGCCGATCTGTCGCGGACGGTGGGCTGGTTCACCAACGCCTATCCGGTGCGGCTGGATCTGGGCCACGCCGACGTCGCGGCCGCCCTGCGTGGTGGAAAAGCCCTGGGCGACATCGTGAAATCGGTGAAGGAGCAGTTGCTCGCGGTGCCGGACAAGGGCATCGGATACGGCCTGCTGCGCTACCTGAACCCGGAGACCGGTTCGGAGCTGGCGGCCGGTACCGCGCCTCAGATCAGCTTCAACTATCTGGGACGCGCGGATACCGGTGCGGGCCCGCAGACCGCCGAGACCACCGAAACCGCCTCGGAGCCGGTCGGTTTCGACTGGGCGCCGGTGGCGGATCTGGGACAGCTGGATGCCGACATGGATCGGGATATGCCCGCCAACGCCGCGATCGACATCAACGCGATTGTCACCGACGGGCCGGAGGGCGCGCAGCTGTCCGCATCCTTCGCGTTCCCGACCGGGCTGTTCGGCAAGCAGCGCGTGCAGGAATTCGCGGATCTGTGGGTGGCGGCGCTGACCGCGCTCGCCGACCACGTCCGGCAGCCGGAGGCGGGCGGTCTGACGCCGTCCGATCTGCCGCTGGTCGAGGTCGCGCAGTCCGAGATCGACGAGTGGGAACGGCAGTATCCGGGGCTCTCGGACGTCTGGCCGCTCTCGCCGCTGCAGTCGGGTCTGCTGTTCCACGCGATGATGACCCAGCAGACCGTGGACGTCTACACCATGCAGGCCGTGGTGGATCTCGGCGGCGCGGTCGACGAGGACCGGCTGCGCGCGGCCGGCCAGGGCATCCTGGACCGGTACCCGAACCTGCGTGCCGCCTTCGTCACCGACGCCGGCGGCCGGGCGGTCCAGCTGATCTCGGATCGCGTCGAGGTGCCGTGGCATACCGTCGATCTGACGGATCTGCCGCAGCAGCAGCGGATTCCGGAGTTGAAGCGCCTGCTCGAAGAGGATCGGGCCACGCACTTCGACATGTCGCGGGCGCCGCTGCTGCGGTTCACGCTGTACCGGACCGACACGGCCGGAGCGACGGGCCCGGAGGCGGCAGCGAGCGTAACCACGGAGGGCCCCGCGGAGGCCGCCGAAGATACCGCGACCTTCCATCTGGCGATCACGACCCACCACATCCTGGTGGACGGCTGGTCGATGCCGCTGCTCATGCGCGATCTGCTGGTGCTCTACGCGGTGCGCGGTGATACCGCCGCACTGCCGCGGGTGTCCTCGTACCGGAACTTCCTGAGCTGGCTGGCCGGGCGCGACCGCGAGGAATCGCTGCGCACCTGGTCGCGGGCACTGGCCGGTGCGGACGAGCCGACCCAGCTCGCACCCGCGGCGCGCGGACCCGAGCACTACGAGATCGAGAAGTTCGTCGCCGAGGTCGACGAGGCTCGCACGCGCCGGATCACCAAGTACGCCGCCGAGGTCGGGGTCACGGTGAATACGCTGGTGCAGGCCGCGTGGGGCATTCTGCTCGGCCGGCTCACCGGCCGCGACGACGTGGTGTTCGGTGCGACGGTCTCGGGCCGCCCGCCGGAGCTGACCGGGGTCGAATCCATGGTCGGCCTGTTCATCAACACGCTGCCCGTGCGCGTCGGCGTGGACGACCGCTCGTCGGTCGGTGAGTTGCTGCAGGGTCTGCAGCGCGATCAGGCAGATCTGCTCGACCACCACTACGTGGGCCTCACCGATATCCAGCGGATCGCCGGCGCCGGAGCGCAATTCGACACGCTGCTGGTGTTCGAGTCGTATCCGATGGATACCGATGCGATCGCCGCGGCGAGTTCGATCGACGGCATGTCGGTGACCGGTGTCGGCACCAACGACGCGACCCACTACCCGCTGACCCTGCTGGTGACCGCCGAATCGACGATCGAGGTGACCTGGAAGTACCTGACCAGTCGCTTCACCGCCGAGGAAGTGCACACCCTGGCCGAGCGGCTGGACCGGGTGCTGGACGCGCTGACCGGCGATCCGGAGGCCGCGGTCGGCGATATCGACATCCTCGATGCCGACGAGCGTGCGCGGATCCTGGCCGGCGCGTCGGTGACCGCCGATCCGGTCACCGAACCCGGCCGGGTCGGCAGCCGGACGGTCGCCAAGGCGCTCGGCGATGTGGTCGAGGAGGATCCGCAGGCTCCCGCGCTGCTGTCCGGCGACGCCGAAATCGCCTATCACGAGGTGGATTCGCGGTCGTCGAAGCTGGCCCGGGTGCTGATCGGACGCGGCGTCGGCCCGGGCGACATCGTCGCGGTGGCCCTGCCGCATTCGGTGGATGCCGTGGTGGCGCTGTGGGCGATCCAGAAGGCCGGCGCCGCGGCGCTGTTCGCCGACGGCCTGTCCTTCGGGGAGATCGTCGCCGCGGGCGCCGGCTGGGGTATCGCCCTGGAGCCGGCGGCCAAGTCGGTGCGCTGGCTGGTCCCGACCGATCCGAAGGTGCGCGCGGAAATCGATGCGGCACAGGCACATCCGGTGTCCTACGCCGACCGCGTCCGGCCCCTGCAGGACGAGCATCCGGCTTTCGTGGTGCGGGCGGCCGACGGCGCCCTGCGCACGCTGACCCAGGAGCAGGCACTCGACCACGCCGACACCCTGCGCGCCGACCACGAGATCGACTACGAGTCGACCACGTACACCACGGCGACGGCGGGTCCGGCAGCGCTGGCGGAATTCCTGACCTCTGCGACCGCGGGCGCACTCTCGGTCCTGCCCAGCGGTGATATCTCCGGTGACCTGGCCGAGGGCGAGGTCAGCCACTGGTTCACCGTGGCGGGTGAGGCGACCGACGCCGCCGGCGAAGTGCGGGTGATCGAGTCGGAGTGAGCCGGACAGGCCGGTGCACGGGGTGCGGTTGCATCTCGGCACCGGCTTTTCGCATCTGCCACTGCTGAACTCGGGCAGCGCTCACAGGAAGCGTTCGCTGTGCCTTGCCACCGGTAACGGGGTAGGACCGTGAGCGCCGACGTAGAGTCGAGACAGTTCACAGCACAGACCGGGCGGGGCGGCTTCTCCTCGCGTGGGGCGTGGCGAGGCTCTGCAGAGGAGGGGGACATGGAAACAATCACCGCACCCGCGCTGGAGTTGAGCGGGCTGTACAAGCGGTTCGGTGGGCCGTGGGTGGTCGACGGGGTGAGTTTGGCGGTGCCGCCGGGGTCGTTCTTCGGGCTGGTGGGGCCCAACGGCGCCGGGAAGACCACCACGTTGTCCATGGCCGTCGGATTGTTGCGGCCCGATGCCGGGCAAGCGCGGATCTTCGGTGCCGACGTGTGGGCGGATCCGGTGCGCGCCAAGACGATCGTCGGCGTATTGCCGGACGGTCTCGCGCTCCCGGAGCGGCTCACCGGACGTGAATTGCTCACCTACACCGGGCTTCTGCGCGGTCTGCCGCCGGCGACGGTGGCCGAGCGGGCGCAGGAACTGCTCGCCGTCCTCGAGCTGATCGAGGCGGAAAACACTCTGGTCGTGGACTATTCGGCCGGTATGCGCAAGAAGATCGGGCTCGCCACCGCACTGCTGCACGGACCCAAGCTGTTGGTGCTCGACGAACCGTTCGAGGCGGTGGATCCGGTGTCCGCCAGCACTATTCGCACGATTCTGCGGCGGTTCGTCACCGCCGGTGGCTCCGTGGTGCTGTCGAGTCATGTGATGGCGCTGGTGGAAAACCTGTGCGATCACCTCGCCGTCATCGACAAGGGGAGGGTGGTCGCAGCCGGTTCGGTCGCCGAGGTGCGGGGTGAGGGCAGCCTCGAGGAGGCGTTCGTCCGGCTGGTGGGCGGGCGCATCGGGGGAGACGAGGGCCTGTCGTGGTTGGCGTCCTGATCCGTATGCGCTGGCGGCTGACCGTCCGCGCGATGAACAACGGACGGGCTGCGGTCGGCTTCTGGCTCGGTCTGGTCTTCGGGATACTCGCGGCCGTCGCCACCGCGGTGGTGATGGCATCGGCCGGCCACGCGTGGGATACCCGCGCGGCGATCAATGTGGCCGCGACGCTGTACACGGTGTGGACGCTCGGCTGGCTGGCCGGCCCGATCATCACCGGCAGCAGCGACGAAACACTGCAGCCCGAACATTTCCGGCTGCTGCCGCTGAGCTATCGCCAATTGGCGATCGGTCTCGCGGCGGTCGCCTTCACCGGGCCGGCCGGTGCGGTCAATCTGATCGCCTTCGCCGGACTGGTCGCGCTCGCAGCACAATTGGGGGTGGTACCGACCCTTTTCGCGGTGGCCGGGATGTGCCTGCAACTGATCTTCGTGGTGCTGCTCTCCCGCGCGGTACTCGCGTGGATCGGCGCCGCGATGCGTTCGCGCCGCGGTCGCGATCTCGGTGTCGTGCTGGCGGGCCTGACCGGCCTCGCCTACTACCCGTTGCAACTGCTGGTGTCCTATCTCGGTCCGCGCCTGGAGCATGTGTCGCCCGGTCTGGGCGCGACCTTGCGAATCCTGCCCTCGGGATGGGCGCCCTACGCGGTCCAGGCGGCCGAGGAAGGTCACTGGTGGTTCGGCGTCGGTGCCCTGGCGGGACTCGCCGCGCTGTCGGCGCTGCTGTGGCAGGCGTGGGCGGTACTGCTGCGGCGGCGTCTCACCACCACGGCCGCGCCCGCCGGACCCGTTCGCGCACAGGCGGGTTCGGGACGTCTCGACCGGCTGGTCCGCCCGACACCGGTCGGCGCGGTGGTACTCAAGGAATTGCGCACCTGGTCGCGCGACGGCCGGCGGCGGGCGGCGCTGCTACCGCTGATGCTCATCGGCGTGGTCCTGCCGCTCTTCCTCGGACTGCAGAACGGTGGCGCGAGCCTGCCTTTCGCGGGCGTGTTCGTGGTGTGGATGGCCGCGATGGCCAGCGCCGACATGTACGCCTTCGACGGCACCGCCCTCTGGCACACCCTGGTGATTCCGGGTGCCGTGCGCGCCGACGTCCGCGGCCGCATGATCGCCTGGCTGCTGGTGGTCGGCCCACTCGCCGTGGTGCTCACACTCGTGCTCCCGGGTGCGGCCGGGCGCCCGCAGATGTATCCGTGGGCGGTATCGACGCTGCCGGTGGTTGTGGGCGTCGGCGTGGCGGCGTCGATGTTCCTGTCGGTCTACGCCGCGTATCCGCTTCCGCAGCAACGCGGTAACCCCTTCGCCGGCAATTCCGGTAATCCGGGATGTGCGCGGGCGCTGGTCCAGTTGGTGGTCGGCTTCGGTCAGCTCGTGGTGAACCTGCCGGTGCTCGGCCTGCTCGCGCTGGGCGCCTATCTCCACAACGCGCTCGTGCAATGGTCGGCGCTGCCGGTCGGAATCGTCCTGGGTGCCGGCGCCGCACTGCTCGGCGCACAGGTGGCCACCCGCCGCGTCGAAGCCCGCGGGCCGGAACTGCTGGCCGAGGTGAAACCGCGCTGAACCCCTCCGGGAGATTCGCTGGAATCTGACGATATCGGCCGCGCCCCTGACCCTTCCGGCCGTCGCCATCGACCCGGCCCGGATTCCTGGCGTTCCATTTCAGCAGGCCGCATGTGCGACCGGATGCTCCCGCTGGAAGGAACGATGATGACCGAGTACGTGACGCTCGAACACGGACGGCTCGCCTGCGATGTGGTCGGGGACGGACCGCTGGTGGTGCTGTCGCACGGCATGGGCACCCTGCGTCAGGACTTCCGCTTGCTGCTCGGCCCGCTGGCCGCTGCGGGGTACCGGGTGGTCAACGTCGATATGCGCGGGCACGGCGAGTCCAGTCCGGAGTGGCCGTCGGTGACCGGGAAGGCCGCCATCAGCCGCGCCGATGTGGCGGCGGACCTGCTGGGCGTGATCCGGCACTTCGGCGGCCCGGCGGTGATCGTCGGGCACTCGCTGTCGGGCGGTTCGGCGACGATCGCCGCGGCACAGGCTCCGGAGCTGGTGAGCGGGATCGTCGAGATCGGACCCTTCACCCGCACACAGCGGCTGCACGTCGGCGCTCTGCTCGGCAGCCGCCGATACCGCCGCGGCATGGTTCGCCTCGCCCTCACCATGACACGGAAGTCGATGCCCTGGTGGCGGCGCTACCTGGACGTCGCGTATCCGACCAAGCCCGCCGACTACGACCGCTACCTCGCCGACGTGGAGAGCATGCTGCGCCGGCCCGGCCGGTTTGCGGAATTCATGAAGACCGGACAGACCACTCCCGCCGACGCGCATGCCCGATTGGCTGAGGTCCGCTGCCCCGCCCTGGTGATCATGGGTTCGGCCGACCCGGATTTCGCCGATCCCGAGGCCGAGGCGAAGGCGATCGTCGCCGCGCTGCCGGACGGTGTGGGGCGCGTCGTCATGATCGAGAACGGGGGACACTACCCGCATGCGCAGTCGGCGGATGATGTTGCGGCAGCGATCATTCCGTTCCTCGGCCGATGCGCGGCGCGGGACGAGAGCGCCGAGGTCCGGCGCGCCGTGTGATGTGCGTGCCCTGGTGCGCCCCTGCCGGATGCGTGGGGGAGTCTCGCCACGGTTGGCCTTCGACCGTGGCGGCCGCTGCGCCCGGCTGCGATGATGGCGAAATGCCCGCGCCGCGCACCGTCGTCTTCGTCGTCTACGAGGGCATGCAGCTGGTCGAATTGGCCGGGCCGATGGACGTTTTCGGCGCTGTCAACACGATGGGCGCCGAAACCGCCTACCGACTCCTCACGGCGTCGCCGCACGGCCGGTCGATCGAGGCCGACGGCGGCCTGACCCTCGGGGTCGGGCATTCGCTGCACGACCTCGCCTCCTCCGCCGCGGAGATCGACACCCTGGTGGTCGTCGGCGGCCGGATCTCCGGGCCGGTTTCGGCGGAGGTGGTTCGCGAATTACCCGCCCTCGCACGGAAATCCCGTCGGGTCACCTCGGTGTGTTCCGGCGCGCTGCTGCTCGCCGCGGCCGGCCTGCTCGACGGCTACCGAGCCACGACCCACTGGGGCGCGGCCGATCTACTGGCCCGCTCGTATCCTCGCGTCGTCGTCGAACCCGACCGCATCTACGTCCACGATCGCAACCGCTGGACCTCGGCGGGTGTCTCCGCCGGCATCGACCTCGCGCTGGCCCTCGTGGAGGACGACCACGGCCGGGAGATGGCTCAGCAGGTCGCTCGCGCTTTCGTCGTCTTCACCCGGCGCTCCGGCCGTCAGACGCAATTCAGCGCCCAATTGCGCATGCAGCCGGCGCGCACCCCCGCGATTCGCGCCGTCCAGCAATGGCTGCCCGATCACCTCGCCGGCGACCTGGCGGTATCCGCGCTGGCTCGGCGCGCGGGCATGAGCGAACGTCATTTCGCCCGCGCGTTCCGTGCCGAAACCGGTAGTACCCCAGCGGCATTCGTCGCCGAACTGCGCCTGGAAGCGGCCCGGCGCCTGCTGGAGTCCACCGAACTCACCGTCACCGCCATCGCCCGCGTGGTCGGCTACCGCCACGGCGAAACGCTGCACCGAGCCTTCGTCCGCCGCCTCGCCACCACGCCCGAGGCCTACCGCCGGCAGTACGCCGACGCTGGCCTCGGCACGCCGGCGGCAGAGCCGGTCGTCAGCGCAGCCCGGGGATCCGCATCGTCTCCGCCATGATGCGGGCGCCCTCGTCGTTGAGGTGCAGGCCGTCGCCGCTGTCGAGATCCGGGCGGATGAAGTCGGGCCGCTCGGGGTCCGCCACGGCGGCCGCCACATCGAAGACGGCGTCGAAAACCGTTGTGGTCCGCAGCCATTCGTTGACGACGACGCGCACCGGCAGCGCCGGAGCCACATTGACCTCCGGATAGATCACCCCGGCGAAGGGACCGATCGTGTTGGCGTAGATCGGCAGTCCGGCGGCATGTGCCCGCGCGGCGAGTTCGGTGTACCCGGCGATCAGATCGTCGGCCGCGGCCACCTCGCCCAGCCCGATGTCGTTGATGCCGAGATTGACCACCACATGGGTGGCGCCCGGTACGGCGAGTACGTCGCGGTCGAACCGAGCCAGGGCGCGTTCGCCGACCTCGTCGGTGAGCAACTGGTTGCCGCCGATGCCCTGGTTGACCACCCAGCCACGGGTCAGCATCGAATTCAGCGCGTCGACGGAGCGGCGATTCGCGCCGAGCGTGGTCCCGGCGCCGTCGAACCAGGAGTCACCGAAAGCCACCACGACGGGGGTGTCCGCCTCGGCGAGCACGTCGACACCGGTGACGTAGAAGCGCGAGGCGGCCTCCTCCACCTCGGAGAGGTCGGGATCGGCGGTGTGATCACCGGCGACCACGGCGGCGATCTCCATCGGCTGATGCGAGAAGGTGGCGAGTCCGGTCGCCCCGGGCAGATACAGGCTCAGCAGGAGATCGTCACCGCCGTTCACCGCGAGATCGACGGTGTCGCTGAGCACTTCGCCACCCGCCGGGATGCGCACAGTGTCCACCCCGTCGAAACGCAGCACGGTATCGGTTTCGGCGATCGTGGCGAATCCGTTCTTGCGCAGGGCGATTCGAGCCGCGCCGATCTCCAGTGTGTCGCGTCCGTACCGATTGCTCAAACGCACCCGAAGCCGTCGGCCGCCACCGGCCATGTGCAGCACCTGGCGCACGGTCTCATCGGTGAACCCCCGGGGTTCGGTCAACTGGAACTGCTCGTAGGGGCTGATGATCGCGGAGCGGAATCCGGCGAGCCAGGTGCTGGTCATGACATCTCCATTTAGTTGACATGAGGAATATCCCCGCAGCAATAATATGAAAGATATTCCTCATGTCAACTATCCGCACGGCAACTGTGCGTTAGGCTGACGGCGTGGAGCACACGCACGACGCCGACGTCTTCGACGACCCGCGCCTGACCGATATCGGGATGCTGTTCGAGGCGACCAACGGGATCCGCCGCAAACTCGAGCCGAGTTGGACGGCGAACGGGCTGTCGCTGCTCGATTTCGCCGCGCTCATGCGGCTGAGCCGCTCACCCGGCCGTCGGCTGCGGATGACCGATCTGGCCGATCAGGCACAGCTGTCGACCAGCGGCGTCACCCGTCTGGTGGACCGGCTCGAGCGCAACGGATTCGCCCGGCGCCAACCCGACCCGAACGATCGGCGCAGCTCCTACGCCGCCCTCACCGCCGCCGGCGCGACCCGGCTGGCGAAGGTACTGCCGGAATATCTGAAGATCCTCGACACCTGGTTCTACGGTCAGCTCACCCCGGAGCAGTGCGAGGCACTGATCAGCGGCCTGCGGATCATCCGTGACGCCACCTTCCCGGAGGCGGGCCGGATCTCCGGGTGACACCTCGGCCCCGAGCTGTCGACCGGCCGCCGACCGTTCCGCAGCCGCATGGCCGAATGCTCGCGTTCACCGCACGGTCCGGTATCGCCCGGTCCCTATTGCCGAGATTCGCCCGGTTCGGCTCGTAGACTCGACCGATACGAGTTACTTCCCAGCGACACCGGTCGACGACGGGAGCGGCGCATGGCTGATCACGTTCGAACAGACGCTGAACTCGGTTCGCCACCCACCGGTGCCAGACGGTGGTACGCCCTCGCGGTCCTCGCGCTGGGGCTTGCGATGGTGACGCTGGACGGCACCGTCGTCGGTGTGTCGCTGCCGACGATCATCGGTGATCTCGGACTCGATTTCACCCAGGCGCAGTGGGTCTTCTGCGTGTATTCGGTGGTGCTCGCGGTTCTGCTGATCGTCGTCGGCCGGATCGGTGACCGATTCGGCCGGCGCGTGATCTTCGTGCTCGGGGTGCTGATTTTCGTCGGCGGCAGTCTGTTGTCCGCCTCCGCGGATTCGGCGAGCCCGCTCATCTGGGGCCGGATCGTGCAGGGGATCGGCGGTGCGGCGGTCGTGGCGGGATCACTGGGCACGGTTGCGGCGATGTTCCACGGGCGCGCGCGCGTCATCGCGTTCACCGCGTGGGTGGTCGCTCCGGCCGCCGCGGCGGTCGTCGGTGCGGCACTGGGCGGGTGGTTCGTCGACTCCTTCACCTGGCCGTGGATCTTTCTGATCAACGTGCCGATCGCGGTGGTCGTGCTGCTCGGGACCGTTCTCGTGCCCGAAACCCGCATCGGCGGTTCGGCCACCGGACCGGATGTGGACGGCTGGCTGCTCAGTACGGCCGGGTTCGCGCTGGTGATCTTCGCCCTCATCGAGGGCGAGCGTTACGGCTGGGTGCGGCCGCGGCGGGAGTTCACCGTGTTCGGGGTGACCTGGTCGACGCAATCGGCGAGTTCGCCCATACCGTTCGTGCTCGCTGTAGGCGTGTTGCTGCTGGTGCTGTTCGTCTTCTGGGAAAGACACCGGGTGAGGGTGGAACATGCCGCGCTGGTGGACTTCTCGCATCTGCGCGATCCCCGGCACTGGGGTGACGGCGCGGCCCTGCTGATCGCGGCGGCACAGTTCGGAGTGCTCTTCGTGCTCCCGCTGTACCTGGTGAACTGTCTCGGGTTGTCCACGCTGCGAACGAGTTCGATTCTCGTGGTGCTGACCGGCTGCGCGCTGATCTCGGCGATCCTGACCGCCGGGCCGCTGCGGGCGGTACCTCCGCTGTGGCTGATCCGGATCGGCCTGGCGATCGCGTTGCTCGCGATGGCGGTGACCGCGCTGGCATTGACCTCGACTATTCCGGCGTGGGCCCCGACGGTGCTACTCGCCTGCTACGGAATCGGACTCGGGCTGGCCTCCGCCCCGTTGACGGCGAATATCCGGCGCACCGGCACGGGCACTGTGGCATCGGATCCGGGATCGATCACCGCGGCCACGGCCCGGCCCGCCGGTGCCGCGCTCGGCGTGGCGGTCCTCGGCAGTATCCTCTCGATCGGTCTCGGCCACTTCCTGCCCGATCGGCTGAGCTACGTCCCCGGCCTGACCGCGCGGGCCGCCGGCGCGGTGGGTGCGGCCACCCGCGATTCGGCGGGCGACGCGATCGTCGGACTGCGTACCCAGCACGCGCCGACCGCGGTCACCGACGCGCTGGCCAACGGCTTCGCCGACGCGACTCGGGTGGCGCTGCTCGGCGTCGCGGTCGTGCTGCTGCTGGCCTTCGTGGTGGCCACGCGCATCCCGCCCGAGGCCCAGCAGATCGACACCGAGCAGATCGATGCCGAACCGCCCGGTGCCGAACCGCCCGGTGCGGTGGCCCGCGGCCGGGTCTCCGAGCAGCCGGGCGAGTCGCGCCGGATCACCGATGAGGAGGGCGCCGCGCCGGTCGAACGCGGCGAAGCGACGTAGCGATCCCGGCGGCCGACGTTCCCCTCCGGATCACCAGTCGATCAGATCGAGTTCGTGCAGGCGCCGGAAGACCAGCATCGAGCCGGGCGCGACATGCGGCATGGCCGCGTACTCGCCGACGGTGAAATAACGCAGTTCGGCGATCTCGCTGGTCGGCGTCGGTTCGCCGGTGAGGTCCGCGGTGAAGCAGGTCATGTGCAGCGCGGTACCGGGCGTGTGCCCGTACGCCTCACATTCGAAGACGCCGAGTTCGTCGTGGGCCGCCACGTCGACACCGAGTTCCTCGCGCACCTCGCGGTACAACGCCTGCACCGGTGATTCGCCGGGGTCGATCTTCCCGCCCGCCATGTAGAAGACCTCTTTGCCGGTCGAACGCGCCTGCAGCAGGCGGCGATTCCGGATGTGCGCGAGTGCGGCGGTGCGAATCATAAAGGGAGCCTTCACGATACGGTCGGTGCGGGCGGGTGTGGAGCTCACCGGGCGGCAGGCGCGAGCTTCCAGTGTTCGTGCAGGGCCGCGGCGATCTCGGGCAGCACGGTGACCGGGATCCGCTGCTCGCGCAGGATCCGGCGAATCTCGGCGACCTGTTCGCGCTTGCGGTGTTCGTAGGCGTTGGAGACCGGATGCCGCACCGGCGGAATGCTGAGCAGTACCAGTTCGTCGTGCGGTTCGTCGCCGCCGGTCAGATCCAGCGCGAGCGACCAGCGGGCGCGCTCGTCGAGGGCGAACCGCCCGGCCACCACCCGATCCCACTCCAGCCGCGATTCGGCCCACGGGGTGCGCCGGTAGATCGCGCGGTCGGTGAGAACGACGACATCGCGACCGAACAGCGCCACCAGCAGCGCGATACCCGCCACCGCGCCGGCCAGTAGTCCCGTGAAGATCCGGTTCACTCCGAACAGGGCCACCACGGCACCGCAGATCACCAGCACCGACAGCACGGCGAGCGCACTGTAGGTGAGGGTGCGGCGGCCGGTGACGACACCGGCCCGCACCGCCCGGACCGGTCCGCGGGACCGCCGGGAGATGTCGGGTCCGGATACGGGCGGGACGTCGTCGCTCATGGTGACACCTCGGAGTTCGCTCGCGTCGGACTCAGCCGCGCAGCGGGACGGCGGCCTCGGCGGTATAGACCAGGAAGGTCAGGCTTTCCTGGAAGTACAGCTGCACGCTCTCCGCATCGTGGGACAGGTAGCCGATCGACAGGTCCTGACCCAGTTGCAGATCGAAGTCGCCGCCGCGGGTGGTGAGCACGAAGGCACCGTCGATGGCGGGCGCCCAGATGATCTCGCCCTCGGGGATCAGCCGCTCGATATGTGTGCGGATCGGATGGCCGTGGTCGGAGGTCTCGCTCACCGCGGTGTACAGATCGGCGCTCAGCAGCACCGAATACGGCCCGTCGACACCGGCGAGGCGCAACTTGCTCAGTGCCTGTGCGATGGCCTCCGGGATGAGTCGCGGATCGCTCGGCGCGGTGACAGGGGTGTTCGACACGGCCGCGCGGATGCCGGTGATACCGGCGGCTGGGTAGCCCTCGAAGACGGCGCGGTCCTCGGCGAACGCGATCTTGCGCGCGGCGTCCTTGACCGGATCCAGATCCGCGTCCTGTGCGCCGCGCTCGACGTTGTCGAGCTCCTCGCGCGAGAGGGTGAACGGCACGCGCAGCTCGACCAGCGGCGCCACCAGGCGCTGGCGAGCCTGGACGCCCTGATCGGGCGCGTCGATGAGGGTGGTGCGTCCCAATCCGACCGCGGAATAGTCGGTGCCGTGCGGGCCGGACAGATCCACCACCCGGCGACCGGCGATATGACGCCGGAAGGTGCGCGTCGCCTCCTCCTCGATGGCCGACCACGCCTCGGAGGTGATCGGCGCGAGTTCACGGTGCAGATTGTTCATTGAAGGATCCTTTTCAACGTGCCGATACCGAGGGAGCCGTCGCCGGAAGACGCGGCCGCGGGCAGCTCGGCGATTCCGGCTGCCTCGAGTTCCAGGTCCTGCTCCGAAGCCGCCTCCTGCGCGGGGGCGTCCGGAAGGTCGTCGAAGAAATCGTTGGCCGGGGTGAAGAACAGGGTGCCGGTGATCGCGGTGGAGAAATCGAGAATGCGGTCGTAGGGCGCCTCGTCGCTGCCGAGGAACATGCGGACCAGCATCCGCTCGGTGACATCCGGGGTAGCGGCGTAAGCGATGTAGTACGTGCCGAATTCGCCCTCGCGGACACTGCCGAAGGGCATGTTGGCACGCAGGATCTGGCGCTCGGTGCCGTCCGGATCGATCAGGGTGTTCACCGCGACATGGGAATCCGCCGGCTTGTCCTCGTCGGACAGCTCCAGATCCTCGAGTTTGGTACGGCCGATGACGAGTTGCTGCTCCTCGACCGTCAGCGAACTCCACGCCTCCAGATCGTGCAGATATTTCTGGACGATGACATAACTACCGCCGGCGAACTCGGGATCCTCATCGCCGATGAGTGCCGCGGCGACCGCGCCGGGACCCTCGGGATTCTCGGTGCCGTCGACGAAGCCGAGCAGATCACGCTGTTCGAAATAGCGGAACCCGGTCGTCTCGTCGATGATCGTGGCCGCACCCTTCAACCGGGAGCCGATCAGCATCGCCAATTCGAAACAGGCGTCCGGCAATTCGCCCTTGATGTGGAACAGCAGATCGCCCGGCGTGGCCGGGGCCTGATGCTTCTCCCCGGCGTAGCCCGGAAATTCGTGCAACTGCGCGGGTTTCGGGCCGGCGAACAGCCGATCCCAGGCGGCGGAACCGATACTCGTCACACAGGACAGCCGCGTTTCCGGCACCCGGAACCCGATCGAGCGCCGCAGTCCCGCCAGATCCGCGAGAAGGTCGCGCACCACCGGCTCACCGCCCTCGTCGATCGTCGCGACGAGAAAGATCGCGGCGCGCGAAAGCGGATCGAGGATCGGCTGCGGCTCACCCATGATCAACAGGGTACGGTGCCGCGCCGACAGCGCCTGCGGACGGCCCGACCTCGCGAGACCGGCCTCACTTCGCGACGGTCAGCAGGAATACCGCGTCGTCGATCGCCTTCACACTGTGCCGGGCCGAGGGAATGACGAGCAGATCGCCGGGCGAGCCCTTCCACTCGTTGGTGCCGCAGATCAGAATCAGGGTTCCGGTCAGGACCTGCAGGGTGGCTTCGCCGTGAGTTTCGTGCTCGGCCAGGCTCTGGCCGGCGGTCAGCGCGATGAGGGTCTGGCGCAGGCTGTGGGTGTGGCCGCCGTAGAGGGTTTGCGAACTGCGTCCACTCGTGGCGGACGCGGCCAGCTTCAGTTGCTGGCGAGCCGCCGCCGTCAGCGATTTCTTGTCCATGATCTGCCTCTCGCGGTTCAGCCGGGATCGGGGCTGTGGTCACAGGCTGGATATCGCTGAGTATGCCGGACCCACCTCGCGCGGTCGGCCGTTTCGCCGATGCGATTCGGGTTCGATACCTGCCGGGCGCGATTCAGCCGACGGTGGCGGGGGCGGCGTCGCGGGCGAAGCGCCGGATCCGATAGCGCAGCCCCGACCGCGACTGCGACCAGGGCGCGTCCTCCACCTGCCAGTCGCCCTCGATCGCGGGTGCGTAGGCGTCGCCCGGGATATCGGCGTCGATTTCGGTGACCATCAGATCTGTCGCGTAATCCATTGCCTGCCGGTAGATTTCGCCGCCACCGATGATCCACACGGTCTCCGCGGCGGCCAGTGCGATGGCGCTCGCCACCGAATCGGCGCGTTCGGCGCCCGCTGCCGACCACTGTGATTGCCGCGTGATCACGATATTGCGCCGTCCGGGCAGCGGCCGGAAACGCGCGGGCAGCGAATCCCAGGTGCGCCGGCCCATCAGTACCGGATGATCGGCGGTGACCATTTTGAAATGCGCCACATCCTCGGGCACTCGCCACGGAATGGCGTTGTCCGCGCCGATCACGCCCGCCCGGGTCTGCGCCCAGATCAGCCCGATGCGGTTCATACCGCCACCGGTGCCTTGATCGCCGGATGATGGCGGTAGTCGAGCACTTCCACGTCGTCGAAGGTGTAGTCGAACAGGCTCGGCGCGGGCCGCAGATGCAACCGCGGGAACGGATACGGCTCGCGGCTCAGCTGTTCGCGAACCTGCGTCAGATGGTTGTCGTAGATGTGGCAGTCGCCGCCGGTCCAGATGAAATCGCCGGGCTCCAATTCGGTCTGCTGCGCGACCATCTGAGTCAGCAGCGCGTAGCTCGCGATATTGAACGGCACCCCGAGAAACAGGTCGGCGCTGCGCTGATACAGCTGACAGGACAGTTTTCCGTCCGCGACGTGGAATTGGAAGAACGCGTGGCACGGGGCCAGCGCCATCTTGTCCAGATCCGCCACATTCCACGCCGAGACGATGATCCGCCGGGAATCGGGATCGGTGCGCAGCGTCTGCAGGACCTGCGCTATCTGGTCGATGTGGGTGCCGTCCGGAGTGGGCCAGCTGCGCCACTGAACCCCGTAGACCGGCCCGAGTTCACCGTGCGCGTCGGCCCATTCGTCCCAGATCGTGACACCGTGCTCGTGCAGCCAGCGAATATTGGAATCGCCGCGCAGGAACCACAGCAATTCGTAGACGATCGATTTCAGATGCACCTTTTTCGTGGTGATCAGCGGAAAGCCGGCGGAGAGGTCGTAGCGCAGCTGATGTCCGAAAATCGAACGCGTACCCGTCCCGGTGCGGTCGGATTTCGGCGTACCGCGCTCGAGTACCAGCCGCAGCAGATCCTCGTACTGGGTGTCGTTTCCGGGCGCGCCGTCCATATCGGCAAGCCTAGCCTTCGGGCGACCACCGCCCTCATCGCGTGGTGGTCCGCTGGCTAGCCTGGGGCACCGTGCGCATGCTCTATGTGATCGGAATCGGCGCCGGGGATCCCCGGCAGGTGACCGTGCAGGCGGTCGAGGCGATTCGGCAGGTCGACACGTTCTTCGTCATCGGCAAGGGGGAGACCAAGCGGGAACTGACCGAGGTCCGCGCCGCGATCCTCGCCGCACACGCCGATCCGGAACATCGCGTGGTGGCCATCGCCGATCCACCGCGCGAACGCACGGTCGACGACGCCGCCGACTATCGCGAGGTGGTCGAGGACTGGCATCGCCGCCGCGCCGAACTGCTGGCCGAGGCGTTCGATGCCACCGAGGGGGTCGGCGGCATTCTGGTCTGGGGCGATCCCTCGCTCTACGACAGCACCCTGCGGATGGTGCAGCGAGTGCTGGACGCGGGAACGCGATTCGAGTACGCGGTGATCCCGGGCGTCACCAGTGCCCAGGCCCTGGCGGCGGCCCACCGCATCGTGCTGCACGAGATCGGCGAACCGGTGCACATCACCACCGGTCGCCGCGTGCGCGCCGAGGGCGTGGCGGCGGACGGGCCGACACTGGTGATGCTCGACGGCGAGTGTTCGTTCACGCAGGTGCCGGGCGACGATCTGCACATCTGGTGGGGCGCCTACCTGGGGATGCCGGACGAGACGTTGATCGAGGGGCCGCTGCGCGCGGTGGAGGATCGAATCGTGCGGCGCCGCAACGAACTTCGGGAGGCGAAGGGGTGGGTGATGGACATATACCTTTTGCGCAGAATCGGTTAGCCGCCCGTCGTTCCGCGGACATGTCCGAAATAGCTCCAAAATTGCTGTGGAATAAATCGATACGAATGTGATCCACACCACCGGCCGGTTCGAATCACTGTCAATCGATCGGTATCCGACTGGAGGTTTTCATGGCAGGGCAGCATTCGGCGGCATCGGGACAGTGGTGCCGGCGCGTTGGTTCCTCACTCGTCCTCGGCGCGTTGCCACTGACCGTGGCACTGTGGCAGACGGGCGTGGCAGGGGCGGCCGCCCCGACCACCGATTCGGGTGTGGCCCCGGCCGCGGGGATGCTGCCGGACGCCGGAACCGTCGCCGCCGGCGTGTCGAACGCGGCGGATGCGGTGGCACGCGCGGTCGCGCAGACCAGCCCCTGGCAGTTCCAGCCGAGCGCGGCGACCGACCCGGCCGTGCCGCCGTTCGCCGCGCCGATCGCGGATCCGGAACCGAATGCCACCACCGCCGACGCCACCGCGCCGGCCGCCGCGCCCGCCCCCGGCTCCATCTCGTCGAACCGTAACGCCGCGAACAGCACTCGGGCGGTGCCCGATCTCACCGCCCCGGCGATGGTGAATCCGGGCGCACTGCATCTGCCCGATCTCGCCCATCCGGCGCCGCCGGTGGCGCCGATCAAGGCGCCCGAGGGCACCATCCGGATCGGTTCGGTCGTGACGCCGCGGCCCGACTTCATCGATCCGCAGCTGACCGGGCAGATCAACGATTCCGCCGCGCAGGCCGAGGCCGGGCTGGCGCAGACCATGGACTCCGCCGGATTCGAGCCGTCGCGTTCGGATCGCATCGCCGCGGACACCCTCGGCGGCGCGGTGATCGGGTCCAGCGTGGGCAATATCGTCAGCAGCCCCATCGCGAGCACCAGCGCGATGGTCGGCGCGGTCGCCGGCCTGATCGCCGGGATCCCGTTCCTGCCGGCGGGCCTGGTCGTCATGCCGATCGTCGGCGCCGCCATCGGTTACGCGGTGATCGCGGCGCCGGCCGCTGCCGCGGGTGCCGCGATCGGCGCCGGAGTGGGCGCGATCGAGGGTGCGGTCGCCCCCGGTGTGGCCACGCCGCAGCAGGGGCCCGCCCAGATGTGATGCGAGTCGCGTGCCGCGGTGATCGAATCGCGCGCCGTGAGGCCGACGGCCGCGTTCTCCCGGTGGGAACGCGGCCGTTCGCATCGGCCGGGTCTCCGCTCGCCGTGTGAAAGCGGCCGGTTGTCGGTGGACGCCGGTAGGCTGCGGGAATGCCCGAGTTGCCGGAGATCATGGCGCTCGAACAGTTTCTGGTCGAGCATGCCGTAGGCGCGGTTGTCGGGCGGGTCGACGTCGCGGCGCTGAGTGTGCTGAAAACGTTCGATCCGCCGGTGACCGCGCTGTCGGGACGCGACGTCACCGGTGCCGGGCACTGGGGTAAACATCTGGGCCTCGACTGCGACGGCCTGTGGTTGATCACGCATCTGTCCCGCGGCGGCTGGCTGCGCTGGATCGACGAACCGGGCGCCGCGCCGCCGAAACCGGGTAAAGGCCCGCTGGCACTGCGGGTCCACTTCTTCACCCGCGAGGGCGCGACACCCGCCTTCGATCTCACCGAGGCGGGCACCAAGAAGCGGCTCGCGGTCTGGATCACCGAGGATCCGCAGTCGGTGCCGGGCATCGCCCGCCTGGGCCCCGACGCACTCGAGATCTCCGAGGACGGCTTCGCCGAACTCCTCGCCGGCACCTCGCAACGGTTGAAGACCGTGCTGGCCGATCAAACCGTGCTGGCCGGCATCGGCAACGCCTACTCCGACGAGATCCTGCACGCCGCCCGGCTATCGCCCTTCGCCACCGCGTCCACGCTCGGTGCGGACAAGGTCGCCGAGTTGTACCGGGCCATGCGCGAAATCCTCACCGACGCGATCACCCGCTCCGTCGGCCAGGACGCGGCCCGGCTCAAGGGGGAGAAGCGCTCCGGCATGCAGGTGCACGCGCGGACCGGACTGCCGTGCCCGGTCTGCGGTGACACCGTGCGGGAAGTCGCCTACGCCGACAAATCGTTCCAGTACTGCCCGACCTGTCAGACCGGCGGCAAGATCCTCGCCGACCGGCGCATGTCCCGGCTGCTGAAGTAGGTCAGACCGGCGCGGGAACCCGGACTCCTTGCCAGGCAAGGCGTTTCGCACGATCCGGATCGACCTCCACCCGAGCCGGGCTGTCGATGATGCGGGTGCTGCGGCGCTGCTCGGTGTACTGCGGCCAGGACGGCAGCGGCTCGCCTTTGCGGGCGAACGAGAGCCAGTTGTCCTGGAATTCGCGCTGCACCGCGAGGAAGTCCCGATAGCCGCCGGTCGCGGTGAGCCCGCGCCCGATGGGGCTGTCCACCCCGCCGAACACCGGGATCAGATCGAGGGCATGGGTGGCGCCGAAACCGGCCAGCTGCACCGCGCGCGGCGCGTAGTCGAGCCGATAGGCGTAGGTCGGGGCGTGGCGGCTGTGGCCCTCGAGCACCTCCACGGTGGGCCGCCAGAAGACGAAGTCGCCGCCCATGCGCACGGCCGCCCGACGCGACGGATACCCGGGATAGGCTGCCACGACCCGTTTTTCGAGGTCGGCGTCGCCGCATCGCGACAGCGCCACGTGCAGTTGTTCGGCGGTGGTGGGCAGGGAACGATCGAAGCGTTTGAACAGGGTCGCCTCGTCGCGGTTGGTGCCGATGATCAGCGGGACGGCGTGAGCGCGCCCGGCGGCGATGGCGTCGATCGGATCCATCGGCAGGAAGTCGCCGTCGACGACCGGGGCGGCGGGGAAGCTGCCCGGCTGCCGCCACAGCACATCGCCGATCGCGCGATCGGCGGCCTTGCGGATGTCGTTCGAGCCGGCGGTGCTGAGCGCCTCGGCCGCCTGTTCCGGCGTGGCGCCGAGGTTGTCGACGCAGCGCCGGGCGAAGATCCGCGCCGCCTCGGCCGTCAGCGACCAGTCCGCCGGCGCGCTCTGCGCGATGCCGCGGTGGAACAGCCCGGCCGCGGCCGGGGTGGCGAGCAGGCCGACCACCGCATGCGCGCCGGCCGATTCGCCGAAGATGGTGACATTGTTCGGATCGCCGCCGAAGGCCGCGATATTGCGCTGCACCCACTGCAGCGCCGCCACCTGGTCGCGCAGACCCAGATTCGATTCGAACGGCCTTGTCTCCGTAGAGAATTCACCGAAGTCGACGTAGCCGAAGGCGCCCAGCCGATAGTTGAACGATACGACGATCACATCGCCGCGCAATGCCAGCCGGGCGCCGGAGTACAACCGCAGCGCCGAGGTGCCCAGCACGTAACCGCCACCGTGGATGAACACCATGACCGGCCGGGGTGTGGTGGCCGGTTCCGCGGGCGCGGTCACATTCAGGGTCAGGCAGTCTTCACTCGTCGGCTGCGGGCCGCGTGGTCCGATCCGGGCGCCGTCCCGCTGCTGCATCGCGGCGAATCCGTATTCGGTGGCCAAGCGCACCCCGGACCAGCTCTCGACGGGCTGCGGCGCGCGGAAACGAAGATCGCCGACCGGCGGCGCGGCGAAGGGAATCGAACGCCACTGCACGATGCGACGACGCCTGAGACCGCGGACAACGCCGTCGGCGGTCGTGATGTCAACCATTCCCCGATGCTAACCGTTACTGCAGGTACCCTTCGACCTGCTTCACGGGGTTGGCCTGGGCCTCGTCCGGGTTGCCGCCCTGATCGATGCGGGCCCGCCGCTGCCGCAGCAGATCCCAGCACTGATCCAGCATCACCTCGAGATCGGCCAGCTTCGCCCGCTCGGTCTCGGGATCGAGTTCCCCGCTGGTGGCCTTGGACCGCAGCTGATGCTCCTGCTTCACCAGGTCCTGGATATGGGCAAGGATGTCCTGTTCGGTCATGAGGCCATGGTACGGCGATGGTGCGGGATGTAGTTCGGCCCTGGCGGATCCCTGCGGAGGCGCCACATTGATCACGTGTGCCTACTCGATGGGGCCGAGAGTACTGCTCGATTCGGTCACGCCTGGCTTCCGGATTCCGGGCCGATTTCCTCGACCCAGGCCATGTGGGACTCGGCGTCATGACTCACGGATCGCGCGGCGGCCTCCACGTCGGCCAAACGGACTGCGAGACCATCCAGGTAGACCTCGGTCAGCGTTTGTCCGACGGTGTCGCTGTCCGGGTCGATGACCCAGCTGTCGTCGAGCGCATCGGGGGTGACCTGCCGCATCTGCGCGTGCAAGAGCAACTTGGTCAACTTGTCGAGTGTGTCGAGATCGCGAGCCGTCCGGTCGGCCGGGAAGCCCATTTCACGGAATCGGCGAAGGCTCTCATACTTCGACGCAATCACCGTACGCCAGTCGCTCGGAGTCAATTCGTCGTACGGGTGCGGAAGGTTGCGGGCGCCTGGAAGGTTGAGTCTTTCGGCCAGTACGTCCCGCAGGTTGGTGAGTGTCAACACCGCCTCGGCATTGTCGGCTGGTGTGTTGTACCAGGCGCTCGCTTCGATTCGGACGAGGTTGTCGATCACGTCCTGGTACCACTCGGCTCGGTTGCGCCGATCGTATGCCGCTTTCGACGTGAGTGTTCGTTCCCGGACCGCCTCGAGCTCCGCACGCGGAGTGTAGTGCTTCCGCCACTCGATCTTTCCGTTCACGCCTGTGGCGTAGTGAAGGGTGAATCCCCCTGGCGGTAGTGCGTCCTGGTACGCGTTCCCGTTGTCGATCGGCCGAACGATGAAACCGAGCTGGAGTCGCCAGTTCTTGCTCCCGCGCTCATGTCTGTCCCAGGGGTGGACAAGCGTATCGCCCCGACCGAGACGCTGCCCGGTCGGAGTGTGGAAGAAATCTCGCCAAGCGTCTTCGAAATCCCCGAATATGTCGCTCGCGTCGAATCCGGGCACATACTCGATGAGCAACACCAGTTCGCTGCCGCCAGGCAGGATTTCATCCGCGCCCAGTACCTCGGCAGGCCGCGAGCCGGCGTCCGCGAGGGTGATGGCCGCCAGCTTCTCGGCGTCGCGCTGATCGATATCGCGTACCTTCTTCTCGATGTGACGAAATCCGTTGCGGTAGTGAACAATGCATACCCCCGCGGACATCGTCGCATCTCCGGTATCGCCTTTCACGTGCTCGCGAGCGATCTCACCCGAGGCAAGGGCCTCTGCGCATTTCTCGGCGAACGTCCTTTCGTCGGCCAGGTCCTTACGCCACCAGACGTAGTCGCGGTCGCGGTAGTAGTAGGCGGTGCGCTCCGGGTCTGGATGTGCTCCGGATATCGTTTCCACGACGAGGCGTCCCTGGTCGTCGATACGAACGTGCCAGTACTCGATCGACACGCCGTTTTCTGGAGCCTGTCGGCGGAACCCAGGCACCTGCAGGTCCAGCAGCGCATGTTGATCGCGCAGTGGCGATGCCACGATCACTCGTCCGTCCGAGGTGTATCCGATCGCCTCCACAACCTGCCCGTCGTCATGGATGAACGGGCTCACTCCGGCAGCTGCGAACAGCTCCGGTACGGCCATGATCGCGAGCGCTGTGCGAACCTCGTCCAGGTATGTTTTCGCGGCTTCGAGATGCCGGGGCAGCGAGCGGACGCGCTCATCCAGTTCGGAAATCGCGTCTTGATGGTCGAGCAACTCGGTCAACGCGTCGTCGGCTACGAGCCGGCGTAGAACCGATTCGAATCGCCGGCGCTGTCGACTCCGCAGCGCTTGGACCGTGCGCGCGATTGCCTCGGGGGCGCGTTGCTGCAGCTTCGTCGCATCCAGGCCGAGCGCCTGCGCCGGTTGCAGCGCATAGGTGACCACGTCCTCGGCGTCCGCCTCGGCAGCACGAAGCGCACGACCGAGAGCGGGGGAAAGCTCGATGGGGTCCGGAGTCGAGTCGTCACTGCCGAAGCGGTGCCACACACTCGGGACGTCACCTCGACGTCCCCGTCTGTTCCCTCGATCGACGCCCGGATCGACGAATTCGATCTCGCTCCGACCATCGAGTACTCCATCGAGCGAAGGCGGCCTGGCGCCACGGCCGCGACGTTGCCCCAGAGGCGTCAGTAGTCGCGGACCACCGGAGCCCATGCTCGGCTGTCGTTCGTCGCCGGGCAGGCCGTGGAGAAGTGGCATGCGATTTCGCGGTTCATCCACTGCTTTGGGGTCGGCCAGTGAGTCAGTGGCGTTGGTCAGCTTGGTTTCGCCCCTGACGTATTCGCCGACTTTCGGTGGCTCGGTCCGAGGGCTGTCCGGTGCGGGTGCGCTGGGGTTCGCGTCGGCGGGGGACGCACCGATGACGTTGGCGATGAACGGAACTCGGGCGACCGCCGTCGGCGAATGACGGCGCAGGACGGTCTCGCGCACGGTCCGGACATATCCCTCGGTTTCCGGATGGTCGCGACTCTGGAGGTAGTGGCCGAAGTCGTAGTCTCCGCTCAGCAACTCGTGCACTGCCGATACGAACCGCCAATGCGCATCGTCCGTGGGGACGGACCTACCGGTTCGGCGGCGCAGCTGCGAGTGCAGGGCACGGTGGAGTATCTCAGGGGCGGCATCGGGCGGAGCGGCCAGCACGTCCGCGACGACCGACGTGAACCACTGGGCAATACGATTCTCCGGCGACGACCTCGTGCCCTGGAATCCGTCGTGCAACTGTTCGGCGTGACGCAACTGATACGGCTCGATCCAGTGGTTCAGAAAGCGGTCGTACACGGATCGGCAGGCGATCATCGGAAGCAGGCTGTCGCCCGCGTGCCGCGCTCGGTGGTACGCCGGCGACTGTCGGTCCAGGGCGCGGCAGCCCGGGTAGTTCGCCCCGAACACCCCGTCCCGCGGGATCGGATCGAAATACCCGAACTCGGCCGGTGACTGATACTTCCTGGTCAGGTCGCGATCGGCCTGGAGGACCGGCCGCGCCGCCACCGTCGGGAGGTATGCGTACTGCGGAAGTTCGTCCAGCGACAGCTCGCGCTCGACGCGGCCGATGGCGCTGGCATGTGCCGCGGTATCCGGGCCACTCGGCCGGTCCGGCTCGTCCGCCCGCATCGTTTCGAGTTTGTAGATCGCCATCATCTCGCCGGGTGTCCGGGGCCGCAGTTGTGCGAGCAGCAACCGTCGGCCGCTCGTATTGGGAAGGCCGAGAACGGTTTCGGCCTCGAGGGCGGCGGCGCAGAAAGCAGCGAGCGTACTGAGCCGGGGCCCACGCTCGGCCAGCCAATTCAGTTGCCATTCCCAGTAATCAGGGCTGTCGATCCAGGCGGGGCCATGCGGTTCGCCTGCCGCGATCCGCATCAGGTCATCGATGTAGGCGAAGCTCGGGTCCAAACCGAGTAGTTCCGCTGCGAGCCGGTGGGGTTGGGGTACATACAGGGTCGGCTTGCTGCCGATGGGATCTGTCGGCCGCGATCCGATCTCATCCGGCGATTGGACGCTCGGGAGGTCGGGGGATTGTTCGGTATCACGAGGCTGATGATGTGGTGCCTCGAGAGTGTCTCGATTCTCGTCGACCGTGATCGCGACCGCCTCGAACCACGGAGTACGCGCATGCGGGTTTGCCTGTGGTTCAGCTTCCTCGGCGGCTTCTGTGGCCCGGCTACGGTCGAGCGCATCGGACTCGAGGTGAGTGCGCCATGGCGTCGGCCGGCCTTCGATAGGTGCTGCATTGTGTGAGGTTTCCGGTGCGTCGGCTCCGGCGAAGTTTGTCGATGTCGGATCGGGAACACCTGATTCGTCGAGCCACGGCTGAACTACGCGGGTATGGAAGGTCTCCATGGCGGCGGCGACCGATTCGGTATCCGCAGCCAAATCACGCTGCGTGTATACAGCGGTGCTCACACCGTTGCGGCGTTCGAGGAGCAGGGTGCAGCGCCCTTCCCCGCCGAGCACCCGGCCGACCGACATCGTGATCGCTACACCCGCATCGGTAGCAACGAAGTCGTCGACTTGGACCCAGAAGTCCTTGGTGGCACCGCGGAACATCGACTCGGCGTTGGGGCCGGCCGTCGTGATCGGGGCACCGTGGCTGTCCACCAACTGGTCGAAACTCGGTGTGCCGGGCGGCCGCTGCCTGCGCCAGAGTTCGCCCTGCATTCCGTCGTCGACATCGAGTTCCGGATCGGCGAGGTCGATGTGCTGCGCGAAATCGTGGAGAGTCTGGGCGAGGTGCTTCACGCGCAGGTGTGTCCTGGCCAGACCGCTGCCGAAGATGATCGATTTCACACGCCCGCCGTGGACTACCCAGTGGCCGGCCGAGTAGGCCCAGTGCCCGGGTTCGTCGAACGTGCTGTACAGCATGAAATGCTGGTGCGGATACGGCGTCGTTCGCCTGCTGTGCGGCGTGAACCAGAAATTGTCGCCTTGTGGGCCGGTCGTGTATCCGACTCCAGCCGGATCGCAAATCAATCCTTCGTGGTTGAAGTGCACTTCAACCCAGTCGAGGACGTCGGCCATTCCGGGGACGTACGGTGCATCCGAATTCATCGGTAAGAGTTCGTAGTCCGCCTCGGGAGCCGACGGCGTCCGGTTCCCGGCCCCAAGGTCGACAGTCAGCATTGCCGCCGGCGCGGAACCGGTGAATTCCGGGAGTGTCGCGTCCGGCGGCGCGATCGAGTCGCTGTCGATCGCGCCGTCCTCGTCGACCATGCCCAGTCGTTGTGCCGCCAGTGCCAGCCGAACGGGATTATCGACGCCGAATTTGCGATACAGCCGGTTGATGAATGCCTGTACGTAATGGCGGTCGATCGCCAACTCGTCAGCGATGGCCTGGCGGGACATCCCCTCGACCAGGAGCAGGAGGACGTCCGCCTCGGAGTCTGCGCCCGACAGCACGACCGGGGCCGGCGGTTCCAGAGAACCGACCACGGAGTCGTCGAGCAGGTCGGCGCGATCCGCCGCCAGCACTGTCGACATCGAGTCTGAGGTATGCAGCGCGCTCGCGGCGCGCTGGAGATCGGTTTCCACGGTGTCGACCGGGATCCGAAGTTCGGCAGCGATTTCCTCGGCCTGTAGTCCTCGCGTGAGCAGCTCGAGTATCCGGCGTTGTCGCGCGGTCAGGGTCGGCTGCTCCCGGCCGGAGGTAACCTCGCCGGACTCGTCCTCGCCGCCGAGGTCGATCGCGCTCGGGTCGACGCGGTTGCGCGATCGGTTGTCAGCTTCGGTATCTCCCGCCCCGGAATACCCCCGAAGGTCGGTCAGCACCTCTTGGGCGAGGCGCTGTTCAGTCGCGGTCGGATCCGTATCGGCCGGCAGGGGATTATTCGGTGCAGCGGGTCGATCGGTCCTGGAACCCCGTGGGCGGTCTTCGGAGGCATCCCCCGGGATGCCTGCTCGCAGTGTGCTGTCTGGAGGGGCTGTCGACGGCCGGTACGTGGGATTGGGCCGCCAGTACTGCGGCAATTGGTCGGCAAGGGCCGCGAAATCGCGCTGCCAGACTTCGGCGGGAATCTCGAAGCAGCCTACGATGCGGTCGCTACGCAAGCCCCCCGGCCAGTGCACGGAGACGACGCCGCCGTTCTCGTCCACCACTCCGAAACCACCGGGCGCGTCGATGACGTAGATCCGATGGACGACGCTCCACTGTGAGGTCTCATCGTCCATCACCACCGATTCGCCGTAATCGCCCGCTCGATTCACGCGCACCGTCGTGTAGACAACCTTGCCGTCGCGCTGCGACAACGGAACGAACCCGTCCGCCCACGGGACAGTGTGGGGACGCGTGTCGCCACGGAACACCAGCCCTCCGCCGCCGCGCCATCCCGATTCCGGATAGTCACGCGCGAGTGCTTCCCACCTCCGACGGATTTCGTCGAGATCGACATCCGTGTCGACGGCCGACGCGAGCAGAACATCATCCGGCAACTCCGCGGCCCGCTGCCAGTGCACCGGCACCGATGGGCTGTCGAGGATCATGCGCACGACCTGAGCAGCGTCGAGGGGATCATCGCCGCGGTCTTGGCCGATGCGGGTTTGCGGCCGGGGTGTTGTCTCCCAGTCGGCATTGGTCCAGTTGTCGTCGGGGTTGAGGGGGTTTTCGGGTTGGCCGTCTTGGCGGTAGGTGATGGCGAAGAACTTGGTGGCTTGGCGGTTCAGTTGTGCGAGGCGGGTGTGGGCCTGCTGACCGTGGAGGTGGATGTCGATGGTGTTGCCGTCGGCGTCGAGGGCGAGGGTGTTGTCGGGGTTGCGGCGAAGTTCGTGTAGCCAGAGTTGGCCGGTGTGGTCGGCGCCGAGGGTGAGGACGTGGCCGTCGATGTGGTCGCCGGTCGCGCCGGGGTATTCGATGGTGAGGAGCGCGAGTGCTGTTGGGTGGGCGGGGTTTTCGATGTTGGAGGTGAGTGTTCCAAGGGGGGTGCTGCTGCTCGCGGTCTCATCGCCGGAGGTGAGGTCGACGTATTTTCCGTGGGCGTATTGGGCCAGTTCGCGGGGATGGATGCCGAAGTTTTCGATGATCGCGATGGTGTCGGCGTCGGGTACCTCGATTGGTGTGTTGTCGAAATAGTCACGGATGAAGGTGAGTTCGGTTACTGCGCAGCGGGGGTCGGTGATAGACCCGGCTCGCACGGGGGCTGTGCGGGCTGCGCGCTGTATTTCGGCATCGACCTGCGCATCCGCATCGGGCGCCTCGGCGTGGTCGGCCTCGGCGAGAAAGCGTTCGATCGTATCCAGCAGCACCCTTGCCTGTTCGGATCCGTGTGCCTCGGCTAGTCGGCGAAGTCCGTCGAGACTGTCGCCGGTATTCGGTGCGGCGGGTGCCGCGATGGGAGTGACATCGAAGAGGCGATCCAGCTGCCGAGCCAGCGCTTCGTTGCGTTCGGCGGCTACTCGTTGCAGGCGCCGCATGTCGTTCATACCGGCAGCACGCCCGGTTTCCGTGGCGATGAACCGGTCCAGAACCAGCGAGGCAGTGATCCACTCGGTGACGGCACGCGGATTCACCACGGCGAGTGCGTCGTCGGTGGTGGCGGCGACATGTCGGCCGATGGCGGTGAGGGCAGCGTCGAGACTGATGCGAATCGCGAAATCCGCTGGCGCCGAGAGCGTTTGCGCCAACACGGTCAGTGCGTCATCCGTATCGGCTGCCGACTCCGAAGGGTGCGGTGCGGCTTCGGTGGTGGGACGGTCGTCGCCGGGATGAGCCGTCTGTTCCGGCGCGTCGGATCCGCGACGCAGGCGCAGCAGGACGCGATGGCCCAGCGCCGCCGCTCCCATTCCGAGGAAGCCGGCCGCGGTGGCCCATGCCGTCGGCTGAGCCCCCATCGCCAGGATCATTGCTCCGCCGCCTGCCATACCGACGGCAGACGCCGCCCGGGAGGTCATGTCGTCGACCGAATTGATCCGGCTGAGCAGATCTTGGGGAGCGTTAGCGATTCGGTAGTGATTCAGGGGGGTCCGAGCGGCGCCGAGCATCCCCCACGATGCCGCGAGGGTCGCGCCCAGGACGGCGGGGTCGTTGGAAACAGCCTGGGCGACAGCGGCTCCCGTTATGGCTCCGACTCTGCCGAGCAGCCACCCGCGGTAGTTGACCGGGGTTTGCCGCTCCACTCGCCTCCGCAGCATCCGCCCGGAGATGGAGGACCCGACCATGCTTCCCACCGATGCCGACACCACCATCGTTCCGGCCAGCCAGCCGTTGAGACCCGATTCGACGATGGTTGCGGACACGAAAATCGACTGGACACCGAGAAAGAGATTGCCGTAGCCGGCCGTGGCTACATCGCCGCGCAGCACCGGGTCGGCAACCACGGCCCGAGCGCCCATGGTGTTGCCCTTGCGTATGCGTTGCCAACGGGTAGCGGCGTCCGGCGGCGCAGGTGCGTTCCGGATATCGGCGGCGCGCAACTTCGACAGGGTCGCAAGATTCCACGCATAGGTCCCGCTGTTGAGGGCAGTGGGAATCGCCCGCCCGAACTCCACCAGTGCGGGGGCGACGGAGTGACCCAGCACCCGCGGTGCCCGCGCCAGCAGCGTCGACAGTTGAGCGTGGGCCACCTTCTCTTCAGAGGTGATGATCTGGTTCATCGCACGACCGGCCGAAGCGCCGTAGATCGCCGCTGCCAAGGCTTCCAGCGCCGAGGTTGTCGCGAGCACGGGGCCCAGATGCGCTGCGCCAGTGGCAATCCAGACGGTCGCCGTCCCCGCGGCCACAAGCCCGAGCGACTGGCTGATGCCCTGCAGGCGCGCGGGATGAGTGGTGTCGGCCCAATATCCGATGAAGGGCGATCCGATGATGCGGGGCAATTGGCTGGCCGGCCCGAGCACGGGTGCCCAGCTGGGGTCATTGGCCATGATCAACAGCGGCAGGGCCTGCGCCATGACCTCGTCACCGAAACCGGTGGCGAAGGAGTTGATCGTCAGCGTTCGGTAGAGCGAGTTCCCGCGCAGCAGCTCTCGTTTCCGCTTGTTCTCGGGTGCGGAGTTCGGCTCCGATTCGCCCGTGCTCGCCGGTGCTTCAGGCCTGCGCAACCGCAGACCGAGAAACCTATCGGGCAGTCGCGGTCGGCGGTTGCGCCCGGGCGGCCCGGTTACTTCTCGGTCGGCGTGCTCGGGGCGCACCTCCGAATCGTCCGGGGTGGTGCGGGCGACGAGCCTGCCGCCGACGTTCTCGAATTCGGCGACGTAGGCGTAGTCGACCTCCTGATACGTCGGTTCCCATGCGATCGCACCTCGGGACGTCACGGCCGGCCGGATGTGCGGGCGGTCGCCTTCGATCAGTGTGTCGCCGAGGAAGATGTCGCCACCAATCCTCGTCGCCAAGTACGCGTGCGCCTTTTCACCTCGGCCGACGACAACGACGACGGTATCGAGGGTGGGATCTGCGGTGAGTTTGTCGATCGCGAGTCGCCTGGGGTCGACCGATCCGGTGGTGAGGTCGACCTCGGTGAGACCGGCTGCGAGATTGCGTTGCAGATCCACCAATCGTCGGCGTTCGGGGTCCGGGTCGGCGTCGGCCTCGTCGGCGCCCAGCGCGTGCGTCATGCGTGAGATCCACGGAACGCAGTCGAGTACCGGCCGCGGCAGCTGCTCGGATTCCGCGGGCCGATCCGCTGCAAGGGACCCCAGGTCCTCCTGGCGCAGATTCGCTTCGATCGCATCCGAGGGTCCCTCGATCAGGCCGTCGGTGCTCTGGGGCGCGGGGGCCGCGTTGGTGGCGGGTAACTCGGTTCCATGCACCGCGGCCAGTGCGAACTCGCTGAAAGCCGGTCCCGCCTCGTCGAATTCGAACCACATCGTGGTGGTGCCGTCCGGGCGGCTATCCAGGCCGAACCGGTGGGCCAGGTGGTGGAGCAGCCACGTGGTCCTGCTTTCGGCATACTCGGTGAGCGGGTTCGGTGCCACGGCGCCGACGTCGGACACTTCGAAGCGAAGTGTCCGAGCCCCCCGGGGTCCCGACTTCGTCGCCGAGATCTTCCCGCCGCGTCGCACGTGCGTGTACATCGACGCCAGGTCCGAGCCGAGAGTCGCGGTGGAACGCGCCTGGTCCGGGTTGGCCCAATCGGCGACGAAACGGCGGATATCCGCGCGAGCCGTGTCGATAGCGTCTTGCTCGCTGGTCCGGGGCTGATCGGCGGAAGTGGTCAGTTGCAGCTGGTTCGTGGCGACCGGAGCGGTGCGGTCGGCGGGCGAGGACGGATCGTGCGGTTCCCGGTACCCGAGTTTCCTCGGCTGTAGCTGCCGACCGGGGTCGACCTGTGCTGGATAAGATTCCGGCCTTCCGAGGTGAAGGAGCACATCGGATTCCCACGAGCCGAATCCGCGGTCCGCGTGGTAAACCTCCTCCAGATCGGTGACGAAGGTTTCATCCTGGAGGCCGAGGCGGCGCGCGACCTCGTCGACGGTCTCCCGGCGATCCGGTTCGCCGCCCCATATCGCCACGGTCCTGGTGGCGAACCCGGCGTCGGTCAGTCGTTCCGCCAGTGAAATACCGTATGCGCCAGTGACATCCGACCACATCTGCTGTTGTCGTGTGAGGTGGGTCAGGCCGACCAGAATCGCCATCTTCGCGCCCGGCAGCCGCATCGTTTCGGTGACGACCCGCGCCATATGCGATTCGCGTACGTCACGCAGGGGCGACCCGCTGGGCGAGGAGGGTTTCTTCACATCGAACGGAACGATGGTGATCCCGGCGGCGGCCATGGCCTTGACCGTCTCGGCGTAGTTTTCGTAGCCCGGACCGCAGAGGATCCCGGTCAGGTCGACCTGCTCTCCCGAGTTCAGGGCGTCGAATGCCGGATGCGGGGGTGCTTCGATGCCGTAGTGGGTGACGCCGGCGGCGCGCAGGGCAGCCGCCTGTTGTTCGAGGAAGGCCGGTCCCGCCGGGTTGGTGTGGGTTTCGCCGAACAGCACGATCTGTGCGTCTTCGACCAACCGGGCGACGTTCACCGGCTGCCGGTCGAGCATGGTGCCTGCCAGCGCTTGGATGTGTGGGGGATCCTCGGCGAACTGTTCGGCGAACGTCGACTCCGCGGTGTCGGTGACTGAGGACCCGTGCGCCTCCGTTGTGGCGGTGGCTTCTTCCACGTCGGCCGGTGCGGGTGGATCGGTGGAGACCAGCAGTCGGTCGAGATCACCGACGGCAGCAACGGCGGCTCGATGCCGTTGTTCGGCGGCTGCGGCCCGTCGTTCCAGCTCGGCCGATCTGTCGGCGCTTCGGATCGCCTCCCGCACGAGCCAGGATTGCAGAGGTGACGGCTCCAGGGCGCGGGGGTCTGCATCGTGGGGGATTCGAGCGATCAGCGATTCGTATTGCTGGGAGCGGTCTTTCGGTGAAGTGCGTTCCAGCACGGTGATCAGCGCATCGAGCCAGTCGGCCAGCTGCACCAGCGATTCGTACTGCCGGCCCGCGCTCTCGAATTCGCTTTCGTCGGCTTCGTCCACATACTGAGCCGCGTCCCGCATGCGCTCGAACAACGCGGCGTACATCAGGTGCACTTGGGGGACGACCGCTGCGCCGAGACCGGCGAGCATTCGGACGGCATCATCGTGTCGTGCCGCGTCGCGGGCTGCGGCTTCCACCGTGACCGCGATCGAGCTGACGGTGCCAAGGGCCGATTGCCGCCGGGCTTCGACGTCGGCCGCGGCGCGAGTGCGTGCGACCGCGGCGGCGGCATCCGACATATCCTCGACCGCATTCGCGAATGCGGTCAGTTGCCGCAACCGCTCGGTCGCGCGAGTATTCGCTTGCTCGGCCGCCTGAAGTTCCGCGAAGCGAGCTCGGATATGGGCGACCGGAACCACGGTTGTCGGCGGATCGTTCTCCACACGGTAGGGGTTGGCCTCGGAGTGGTCCTGTCCGAGGCGGGATTTCGGCCCGGGTGCCTGTTCCCACTCCGCATTGGTCCAGTTGTCGCTGCGGCGGAGGGGACGTTCGGCTCGGCCGTTCCTGTCGTAGGTGATGGCGTGGAAGATGCGTCGTTGTTGCTGCGCGTCCGGTGCCTGCAGTTCGGTGAGGCGGGCGCGTGCGTCCTCACCCCGGTGGAGGTGATCGACGACGTTGCCCTCGGGGTCGAGGGCGAGGGTGTCGTCCGGGTTGCGGCGAACTTCGTGGACCCACAGTTCGCCGTTCTCGTCGACGCCGAGCGTGAGGACGTGGCCGTCGAGCCGGTCGGTGCGGGAACCGTGTGGTTCGACGGTGAGCAGGGCGAGCGTGGTTGGCTTGTCCGGATTTCGGAGGTCGTCGACGAGCGGTGTGAGCGGATCGGTATTCGCATCGTCGGCCGCATATTCGCGGTATCGCCCGCCGGCGTACTCGGCGAATTCACGCCCCCCGATTCCGAACAGTTCGATCATCTGCGCCGCTTCGGCGTCGGGAACGCGAACCGGTGATCGGCGGGGATCTGCGGAGAGTCCCGCGAGCCGCTCGGCGATAAAGGTGAGTTCGGCGATCGCGCAGCGGGGCGTAGTGGTGGCCCCTCCTCGCACCGATGCGATGCGGGCCGCCCACTGCACCTCGGCATCGACCTGTGCGTCGGTGTCGGCGTAGTGAACCTTCTTCGCTATCTCCTCGGACAGATTCCGGGCAGTGACGTCTGCGTCGACGCCGAGCGACAGCGCGACGAAACGGTAGGCCTCCAGGACGTCCAGCGGTGCGACGGTGGCCGACATCCCGCGCTCCAGCGAACCTTTCAGCTCGAGCAGGATGTTCCTCAGTACCTCGGACGGAGGTATCGGGTCCTCCACCGCGGAACGCCGGCCGGAACGCAGATACGTTTCGAGCGGGATGTCGGGTGCGATGGCGAGCGGCGTTTCGGAACTCGGATGCTCTGCAATCTCGTCGAGCGGCACACCCCAGTCGGAGTCGGTGCGCAGATAGTCGTAGACCCGCCGCGCCGCGGCCATCAACGTCGCGGTATCGACTCCTCTGTCCCGCAATGTGTTCAGGAAGTCCGCGAGTGAATCGCCCGGATCCGATTCGCTCGCGGATACCAGGTCGGCGGCTCTGTTCTCTTGTGTTGCTGCCGAACTCGGAGCCTCCGATAGATGTCCGATGCTGTACAGATACGACACCGCCAGATCGAGAGTCCGTCGAGTGGAACTGCCGTCGTCGAGTTCCTGCGTCGACGTCACAACATCGTGCGGTGCTTCCATGAGAGCACGCCGCATCTCGAACAACGGCCGTAGCGTGTTCTTGATTGCGCCGGCTCCCGGGAACCGATTGAGCAGCGCGATGCTCGCATCGAAGGCGGCGGACAGGTGCGTTCCTGCGGTCGCGTAGTGGCCGAGCGAGAGCTCGTAGGCGGTGACCATGATCAGGGTGCGCAGGTAATCCGCGCCGGCAGCGGCGAATTCGCCACGCGGATCCGCCAGACCGGCCCGAGTGAATTCTCGTTCCAGGCCGGGCAGCAGTCGAAGCGCCTTGGCGATATGCGGGGGATTGACGAGGTATATCGGATCCGCTTCGGCTGCCGCCGCAGCCGCCGATGTCGGTATGCGATCGAGTACGCCGAGCGTCATCGCCACCGCCTCGGCATCGCTGCGTGCGCCGAGCTTGCGCACTGTTCTCTGCACGGCAGTATTGACGAAACTTCGAGTAACTCCGAGCAATTCGGCTATTTCCAGCCGAGACAACCGCTCCGTGAGAAGCTGGAGGATCTGTTGTTCTCGGCCCGTGAGCGCCGAGATATCGGATACCGAATTCGGGTGCGGAGCTACCTCGCCATTACGGATCGCCTCGGCGAGCGCAAAGATGGCTTCGTGCCGCGGACCGCCGACGGAGCGGGTGTACTCGCGGTACATATCGATGTCTTCCGCATTGGTCTCGGGCAAATCCGGGAGCTGTGCTCGCCCGGTCTCGCGCGGGCTGTGTGGTGCGTTGCCGATCAAGCCCTCCGGCCCGGAACGCGGGTCCGGCGAATCGTCGTCGAGGTCGGGGAATGCATCGGCGAAACCGGCCAGTGCGGCGTCGATGTCGCTCTCCCTGGCAACCTCGCCGGCCGGGCCCCGACCCCGGTCCGGCGGTGCCGCCTCCCGCGGCGCAGAGCTACCACCGGTCGGCTCGGCGCGCATTTCGAACCACACGGTCTTGCCGTCCGGATGTAGGACAACGCCGTGATCGGAGGCGAGCATATTCAACAGAGGGCCGCCCCGGCCGGACTCGGCGTTGCCGTCGGGGGCGCGCCATGTCGGAAGCGTGCGACTGTAATCACGAATCCCCACTCGGATGACCGGAGCGCCGGGACCGTCGGTCACTGTCGCAATGACGAACCCGCGGGTCTTGGCGTGCCGCGGAATGTTGCCCGCCAACTCCGACACCAGCAGCTCGGCCGAGTCGACCTGATCGACGTCGGGCCATCCCACCTCACCGGCGCCTGCCCAGTTCTCCATGATCCTGCGCACCAGCCGCCTGGTCTGCCAGCTATCCGAACCGTCCGGGGCGCTGACCCGCACCAAATAGTCACCGGCGTCGGGCAGTGCGGCCGGTGCCGCACTCGTGACCGCACCCTGGAGCTGGATCCGAGCACACCGCGCCACCACCGCATCGATGGCCGCACGCGCAGCACCGAGATCGACGAGCATCTCTTCGAGATCGGCGGGATCCAAGCCGCGAACAGCCTCGATCACCGACGCTTCCAACCCCTCGCTCACCGCAGAGGC
The DNA here is from genome assembly GCF_000720265.1 of Nocardia sp. NRRL WC-3656. Lineage (NCBI taxonomy): Bacteria > Bacillati > Actinomycetota > Actinomycetes > Mycobacteriales > Nocardiaceae > Nocardia > Nocardia sp. NRRL WC-3656. The sequence goes on from NZ_JOJF01000019.1 coordinate 207,333, forward strand.
GACGAAGCCGGACGTCGCCCCGGCGACGTAGTCGAGGACCGCCAGCATGCCGCGCTCTTGCCGCGAGTAATTCCTCACCGCAGGATCGGACGCCACCGCACCTCCGGATTCGATGGACGATCCCGGACCCCACAGCTTCGTCATCAGAGCAGTACGGAAACCTTCGGGCACGCTCTCGTCGGCAAGAACGCCATCACCCTCTGTCAGCGGCGTCCCGCCTTCTGCGGCAACGACGCCGTCGGCTCCGGTTGCCTCCCGGTCGTGCGGCCTGCTGCCGATCGGTCCTGCCGGATTCGAACCCTCCTCACCCGGTTCATCCGACAGCGCCGGCAATTGCGGACTGCGCTCGTCGGCGACACCGGCGGCCGGAGCTTCGGTGTCGAGACGCAACTCGGCCGTGGGGGATTCCGGGCGTATGACGATCCAGTCTCCCGAGCCGGCATGGGCGTCTGCTGCACGGCCGGGGTAAGTGGCGACGCTGACCCACCTGCCCTGGACTCGTTCCCAGTGTTGGACCCACGCTTGCAGTTGGGGCGCCACGCGACCGAGCAGGTACGGACTGTACCAGTCACCTTTCGTGTATATGTCGATCCCCTCGCGATGAGCAAGGTCTTCGAAACGGCTCGCCAGGATATCGCTACAGAGCTGGAAGTCGTAGTCGCTCGGCCACTTATCCAGTCCGAGCCTGTATCGACTGTCGAAGAATGCCTTTTCCGGTTTGTGTTCATCATTGTCGTATCCAGCCTCACGATAGCTTCGCGCGGCATTATCGACGTGTCGCCTTCGCTCTTCCGGGGTGAGATCGGACGCAAATTCGGCTGCCATGCGTTCCATCTCATCGACGGTCTGGGGAAAATTCTTTCCGGGAGTCGCCGAATAGAATTTCGAAGCTGTTCCGAACAACCGGACATCGGCATCTGTAATTCCGTCGAGTGCCAATGCCCGACGCATGTGGTCGACGCATTCTTCCCACTGATCGCGGCTGAATCCCAGTGGGATCCGTTGTTCGATCATGTCGCGGTACTGCCTATGCGATACCCCCGCGAAACGCAGTTCACGTTCGGCAGGCCGACTACCGATGAAGCCTCCGTCCTCATGGTCTGGAGCCTGCTCGGAGGATTGGCCCGTGCTGTCATCGGCGGTACCGAATTCGCTGATGGGGCCGGGTTCGTTGGGTCCCGATGGCCGTGACCACGGCGTCGCTCCCAGCGTCACCCGACCCGGCGTGCTGCCGATAGACCCCAGCGCCCGGTCCAGCCGGTCGGCAGCGCGGGCGAGTGCGTCGTGAGCGATCAACCCCTGCACATGGTCGCTACGCAGATATCCGTTCACCTGGCGCTTCGCTTCGGCTTCGGCATTAGTCGCGGACCAGCCCTGCCGACGAAGATCAGCAGCTTTGTTTTCGACGAACTCTTCTCCGAGGGCCTGTTCCCGCGCATAGCACTGCTCTCGATACTCGTCGAGAACTTCCTGTTCGGCCCGCGCGGTGGCTTCGGGATCGGCGCCGAGGTCGCGGATGCGGGTCAGTAGGCTGGAGGCGGGATTGGTGGATGGCCGGCGATTGGTCCAGGACTCCGCGATTCGGGGGTCCGACGCTGTCCGAGTTTCCTTCCGCGGCATGTACTTCGCACGCATGCGGATGGCATGTTTTTTGGTTTCGTTGTGGAATTCGACGGCAGTGAGGTAATCGGGATGGTGCGGATCCTCGTGGAGCAGGCGTGAGGCCGTTTTCCGGAGAAAGTCTCTGTGCTCGGCACGGAGGGCCCTGTTCTCGAGGGTCCAGGTCGGAGGGTACTGATATCCGTTTTCGGGGTCCAGGAAGTTCACGTTCCCGAGGAGTCGATCGGCATATGCCCTTTTCGCAACCGCGGGTTTGAGGTCGATAAATTCGAGAATCTCAATTATGGATTGGGGGCGCAGGCGGTTGGTGTCGGGTCGGGTGGGATTCCAGTCCGGATTTCGATCGAGACGTGCTGCGACGCTGGGGCCGAGACCCAGTCGAATCAATTGCAGAACTTCCGCTCGGATTTCCTCGCCGGTTTCCGCAGCGAATCCGGCAATGAAGTGGTTGATGCTTTCGATTTCCGAATTGATTGCCCTGGAGAGAGTTAAACCCTTGGGGTATCTGGCCGACATGTTGTCTTCGCAGGACAGGCGACTGCTGTCGGTGAGGGCGTCGTACTCGGTCAGCGTATCCAGATCGATGCCGGCAACCGCTTGGACAACAGGATCGGGGTCCAATCTGCCGACTTGTCTGCCAGTATCTTCGTCGAAGGTTGTGCCCAACACGATGCGGCCGAGACGTTGGATCCGCTGTGGTGGATATCCGAGGTGGCGGGCGTGGGCTTTGACCAGTTCGGCCGAGTGGAGTTCGTCGTAACCGCTCTCGTTGTTGCTCTTACGTCCGTTGCCGTAAACAACGTCGCTGTAGACTTCGCCGACTATCGCGTCGAGGCGGTCCTGGAGGTTGATAGGCACATCGGCGACGACCAGGTTGTCGAGATGCTGCCGGAGCCTCGCCAGGCTGCGCAGAACGCCGTCGCCGTTGTGGTAAGCCGCCAGCGTGCCGTGCTCGGGCTTTTCCAGGTCTCCGACGATCCGGTTTACCGCAGGCTCACCGTCCTGCGTCACATCGGGGTCACCGCCGTACAGGGTGTACGCGGTGTGCAGGCCCATGGCTGCCAGCCGGAGCGCGCGATGTATGTCCTGTCGCTCGGCGGGCGTCGCCGTTTCGAGTAGTCGTTCCGGCAGCCCCGCACGCAGAAGCTCGATCTCCCGGGTCAGCACACCTTCGGGCAAGGGTGCTTGTCGCGGGTCCAGCAACAGCTCACGAAGACGATCGTTCTCGGCGAGTTCATCCGATGAACCGCGCTGCAACCGCGCATACACCTGTGGCAGCGTCTCCGACCCACGCCGCAACCGTGCCCGCGCCTCCAGCACATCCTCATGCGGCCTTCGACCGATAAGGTCCTGGGTGTCTCCGTCCGTCTCCCGCAGGCGATCGGTACGTTCCGCGCCGGAATCTCCGATCTCGGGCGGGGCATCGACGGCGGGCCCCGCGGGGTTGTCCGCTGGTGCGGGTCGGTGTAGTTCGAACCAGGAGGATTTGCCCGAGCCGTCGTCGAACGTGGTTATGCCGGATTCGTCGGCGGCGGCCGCCATCATCGGCAGGCCACG